>JBBIPS010000047.1:0-13430 GCA_037442725.1 Burkholderiales bacterium
CGGCGCCGATCAGCAACCACAGATCGCGACGCTGCTCGAGCCGCAGGCTGATGCCGGCGCGGCGCAGCCAGCGCGCCGCCAGCCAGGGTCCGCCGATGTTGCCCGCTGCGATCGCTGCGGCGAGCCAGGCCGGGGCGCCGGCCGACCAGGCCACGCCCCAGGCGCCCGCTGCCAGTGCCGGCACAAAGGGGTTGCCCCAGCGCAGCAGCACCGCCAGCGCGATGCCGGCGGCGGGCCAGAAGGCGGTGATGTGCGGTGAGACCGTCGGGAAGGCCAGCCCGAGCCGCCCGGCGCCGAGATAGGCCAGCGCGAAGGCGGCCGAACGCGCGGCCCAGGTCAGTGCGGAGCGCACCGCGGACGAACGCAGCGAGGGTTGGTCAGGGGACAAGTGGGACGGCCGGGCGGGGGCGAGACGCCGTCGATGCTAGGCGCTTCGTACCCCATTTCGGTCGGCGGGACCCGCGACTCGGGGGGGGGTCGTGCCTGCCGCCATGCCGGCCTGCAATGAGCAGGTCAGCGCCAGCGTGCCCGTCGCGCCTGGCCTCAGATGGCGAACTCGTCGATCCTGCGTCCCGCGGCCAACGCGGCCTTGAGCCACTTCGGCTGCAGACCACGCCCGCTCCAGGTATCACCGGTTTGCTTGTCGCGGTATTTCGGCGCCACCTTGCCGCCCTTGGATCTGGCGCGCGCGGCCGTCGTCCGCCCGGCGATATCGGCCGCCGTCAGGCCGAATTCGGCCATCAGTGCCCTGACCTTGGCGATGGCCGCGGAGCGCTCCTCGCGCTGGGCATCGGTGATTTTCCTTTCTATCTCGGCACGCTGTGCCAGCAGATCCTGTAGCGAAGCCATGCGATCACTCCATCTCGGTTGAATCGGACGGCATATTGTATGGCTGTCGATATAAGGTTTCCTGCGGGTATCCCCTCCGGCAGGTGGGGCGTCAGGCAATCCCTGGCAAATCTGCACCGCCGACTGCAGGATTCATTGCGACGGTGGCACGAAACCCGTCGGTTGATCGGCACCTTCGCCGAAGAAGAAGCGCTCCATCTGTCGTGCGAGATACTGGCGCGCGCGTTGATCGGCGAGATTGAGGCGATTCTCGTTGACCAGCATCGTCTGGTGCTTCAGCCACGTGGCCCAGGCCTCCTTGCTGACATGCTCGTAGATGCGTCTGCCGAGTTCCCCCGGGTACGGTGCGAAATCCAGACCTTCGGCCTGCCGCTTCAGGTAGGCGCATTGCACGATTCTCGACATAGGATTCTCCTCGGGCCGGTGCCCATGGAATGAAAGTCAACTCAGTTTCTTGACCAACACCTGCGAGCGTCGGTCCCAGTTGTATTTTCGTTTTCGCGCTTCGGGCAGCCATTCCGGATCGACGTGCGCGAACCCGCGCTTGATGAACCAGTGCATGGTTCGCGTCGTCAGCACGAAGATACTCTCGAGGCCCTGCGATCGGGCGCGTTGTTCGACTCGCTTGAGTATGCGTTCGCCGTCGCCTTCGCCCTGGACCTGGGGCGATACCGTCAGCGCAGCCATTTCCCCGGTGCGGGCCTCGGGATAGGGGTAGAGCGCGGCGCAGCCGAATATCACCCCGTCGTGCTCGATCACGGTGTAGTAGGCGATATCGCGCTCGATCTCGGTGCGGTCGCGGCGCACCAGGGTGCCGTCACGTTCGTAGGGTTCGATCAATTGCAGGATGCCGCCGACGTCGTCGGCCGTCGCCTCGCGCAGGCTCTCGAGTTTCTCGTCGACGACCATCGTGCCGATGCCGTCGTGGGTGAAGACCTCCTGCAGGATCGCGCCGTCGATGGCGAACGGCAGGATGTGCGAGCGCTCCACGCCGCCCTCGCAGGCCTTGACGCAGTGCTGCAGGTAGAACGCCAGATCGCTCGGCCGGGTCGGTGCCGGCAGGCCCGCCAGCAAGCGCCTGGCGTCGGCCAGCGCGAGTTCGGTGTCGATCGGGCTGGCGGGGTCGTCACGTTCCTCGTGGATGCCGTCGATCTCGGTCAGGAACAGCAGCTTGTCGGCCTGCAGCGCGATCGCGGTGGAGGTGGCCACGTCCTCCATCGTCAGGTTGAACGCCTCGCCGGTCGGCGAGAAGCCGAACGGGCTCAGCAGCACGAGCGCGCCGATGTCGATGGCGCGCCGGATCGCGCCGGCATCGACCTTGCGCAGCACGCCGCTCTGCATGAAATCGACGCCGTCGATGACGCCCACCGGGCGCGCGGTGAGGAAGTTGCCCGACACCACGCGCACCGTGGCATTGGCCATCGGCGTGTTCGGCAGCCCCTGCGAGAACGCGGCCTCGATCTCGAAGCGCAACTGGCCGGCGGCCTCCTGCGCGCAGTCGAGCGCCACCGCGTCGGTGATGCGCAGGCCGTGGCTGAAGCGCGAGTTCTTGCCCTTGGCCGCCAACTGCTCGTTGACCTGTGGCCGGAAGCCGTGCACCAGCACCAGCTTGATGCCCATCGCGTGCAGGATCGCCAGATCCTGCACGAAGGCGTTGAGCCTGCCTGCAGCGACCAGTTCGCCGGCCATCGCGACGACGAAGGTCTTGCCGTGGTAGGCGTGGATGTACGGCGCCACGGCGCGAAACCACGGCACGAAGGTGTGCGGGAAGACCAGGCTCATCGTGGCCGCGATTGTGCCGCAGCGTCAGTTCGGTCGATCGCGCGGCGGTGGCGGCACGACCGTCGGTGGCGCGCCGCCGCGGGGTCGTCCGCATCGCGGCGCGGACGGCGTGCCTTCGCTGGTGGGCGCACCCCGTCCGGCTTCAGTTGCCGTGCACCACGACCAGCAGCGCGCGCGCCACCGAGCGTCCGACGTTGCGGATCGCGTGCGGCTGGTCGACCGCATAGCGCGCCGTCTCGCCGGCCTGCAGGCGGCTGGTCGCGGCGCCGGCGACGAGCTCGACGCGGCCCTCGAGGACGCTGAGGTGTTCGGTCGAGCCGGGCTCATGGCCGAGCGAGTCCAGCGCGGCACCGGGACGCAGCGTCAGCTCGTACCACTCGAAGCGCCCCGCCAGCTCGATCGGGCCGAGGATGCGCAAGCGGCACTTCGCATCGGCGCCTGCCAGCGTCGGCGTGTCGCGTTCTGCGACGATGACGATGGCCGGCGCCGGCACCGGTCGGCCCGCGCCGAGCAACTCGGCCAGAGGCACGCCCAGCGCGTTGGCCAGGCGCCAGACCACCGCGACGGTCGGGTTGGCCTGCGCGCGCTCGATCTGCGACAGCATCGACTTGGACACGCCGGCGCGGTGCGACAGCTCGTCGAGCGTGAGCGACTGGCGCTCACGCAACGCCGCCAGCGCCACGCCGACGCGCGGCGGCTCGGAGCGTGTCGAGCGCACGGGTTTGGGTGCGGCGGATCGCGGCATGTCGGTGCGGGGCAGCGCTGTCCGGTCCGCAATGCGGTGGGCACGGTCCGGTGCAGGTGACTTGATCGGTGCGGTATCGTCCAGTATACTGGAAACGCTGTTCAGTAAAGAGAACAGACCGAACCATCCACGCCTGGGGGCGCGCCATGTCCAGGGTCCAGGGAATCGCCGATTTCATCGTCCACGCCGAGGCGCAGTTGCAGTCGTTGCGCGAGGCCGGGCTGTTCAAGGTCGAGCGCGTGCTGTGCTCGCCGCAGGGTGCGCGCGTGCGCGTCGCCGACGGCCGCGAGGTCATCAACCTGTGCGCCAACAACTACCTCGGCCTGTCGGCGCATCCGGCGGTGATCGCCGCGGCGCACGAGGCGTTGCGCACGCACGGCTACGGCCTGAGCTCGGTGCGCTTCATCTGCGGCACGCAGGACCTGCACAAGACGCTCGAGCAGCGGCTGGCGCGCTTCCTGGGCACTGAAGATGCGATCCTCTACGCCGCCGCGTTCGATGCCAACGGCGGCTTGTTCGAGCCGCTGCTCGCCGAGCAGGACGCCGTGATCAGCGACGAGTTGAACCACGCCTCGATCATCGACGGCATCCGGTTGTGCAAGGCGCGCCGCTACCGCTACCGCCACGACGACATGGGCGACCTTGAGCGCCAGCTCGAGCTCGCGCGCAGCGCCGGCGCGCGCCACACGCTGGTCTTCACCGACGGCGTGTTCTCGATGGACGGCACCGTGGCGCAGCTGGACACGATGCGCGCGCTGTGCGACCGCTACGGTGCGCTGCTCGGCATCGACGAGTGCCACGCGACCGGTTTCATGGGCGCGAGCGGGCGCGGCACGCACGAGCACCGCGGCCTGCTCGACGGCGGCCGCGCCCGGGTCGACCTCATCACCGGCACGCTCGGCAAGGCGCTCGGCGGCGCCAGCGGTGGCTTCACCGCCGGCCCGAAGCCGGTCATCGAGCTGCTGCGCCAGCGTTCGCGGCCGTACCTGTTCTCGAACACGCTGGCGCCGGTGATCGTCGGCGCCTCGATCGCGGTGCTCGATCTGCTCGAATCGTCGTCGGCGCTGCGCGACAAGCTGTTCGACAACACGCGCTACTTCCGGCGCGCCATCGCCGCGGCCGGGTTCAGCCTGCTGCCCGGGGTCCACCCGATCGTGCCGATCATGGTGTACGACGCCGCCAAGGCGCAGCAACTCTCGGCGCGGCTGCTCGAACTCGGCGTCTACGTCGTCGGCTTCTTCCATCCGGTGGTGCCGCAGGGCCAGGCACGCATTCGCGTGCAACTGAGCGCAGTACACGAACACGCACAGCTCGACGCGGCGGTGGCCGCGTTCACCCAGGCTGGGCGCGAACTCGGCCTGATCGAGCGATGAGGCCGGGAATTCTCATCATCGGCGCGGACGCGTGATGGCGCCGAGGATCGTCATCATCGGCGTGGACGCGTGATGGCGCCGAGGATTCTCATCATCGGCGCCAATGGCCAGATCGGCACCGAGCTCGGCGAGGCGCTCATCGCGCGCCACGGTGCCGCTGCGGTGGTCACCAGCGACGTCGCCCCGGTCGGGCGCCTGCCGGCAGCACACCACGAGGTGCTCGATGTCACCGACGCCGGCGCACTGGCCGAGGTCGTCAAGCGCCACCAGATCACCCAGGTCTACCTGCTCGCGGCAGCGCTGTCGGCCAGTGGCGAGCAGCACCCGCAGTGGGCCTGGCGGCTCAACATGGGCGGGCTGCTCAATGTGCTCGAGCTGGCGCGCAGCGCACCGCTCGAACGCGTGTTCTGGCCCAGCTCGATCGCCGCCTTCGGCCCGCACACGCCGCGCGCCGCGCCGCAATGCACGGTGATGGACCCGACCACCGTCTACGGCATCTCCAAGCTCGCCGGCGAGCGCTGGTGCGCCTGGTACCACGCCCACCACGGCGTCGACGTGCGCAGCGTGCGCTATCCCGGGCTGATCAGCTGGAAGACCCCGCCCGGCGGCGGCACCACCGACTATGCGGTCGAGATCTTCCACGCTGCGCTGCGCGAAGGGCGCTACACCGCGTTCCTCGGCGCCGACACCCGCCTGCCGATGATGTACATGCCCGATGCGATCCGCGCGACGATCGAGCTGATGGACGCGCCGGCGTCGGCGATCGCCGAGCGCGGCGCGTACAACCTGGCCGGCCTGCGCTTCACGCCGCGCGAGATTGCCGACGCCATCGCGCGCCGCATCCCCGGCTTCGCGCTCGACTGCGCACCCGACTTCCGGCAGGCGATCGCCGACAGCTGGCCGCGCACGATCATCGACGACGCCGCGCGCGAGGACTGGGGATGGGTGCCGCGCTACGACCTGCAGGCGATGGTCGACGACATGCTGGCGGCGCTGCGGTTGCAAGCCGTCGCCTGATGCCCGTCGAGCTGCGCTCGGCGCCATGACGATGGCCGTCGGCGCGGAGTCGCGAGCGCTCGACCCTTGAACGCCAGGCCGCAGGTGCAGACCGCTTCGACGTGCCGATCGACGAAGCGTCAGGCCAGCGCCGTGCGCAGTGCCGTCAGCATCGCGTCGGGCTGCTCCTGCATCATCGCGTGGCCGCAGGGCAGGGTGTGGATGCGCGCTTTCAGCGCAGCGGCAATGTCGCGCGCGGCCTTGGGCGCAGTCATCTGGTCCATCGAGCCCAGGATGAAGCTCACAGGACAGCGCACCCTTGCGGCTGATTCGATGCCTGCGGCGTAGCGGTCGCAGAGGCTGAAGTCGTGGTGGAACAGGTTGATCTGCGGTGCCGCGGCCTGCATGCGCCGCATCAGCGCCCGATTCTGGCCGTGCAGCCACACGCCCGGTCCCGGGTACGAGGGCTTGTTCGCCCAGCCCGAGTGCGAGAACGCGTTGACCATGTCGATGGCGGCGAGCGGTGCGTCGCGCGCGGTGGCGAGCAGCGCCTCGGAGACCTTCATCGGGTAGGCGACACCGGCCATCACGAGTCGCGTGATGCGCGCTGGCGCGCGCGCGGCCGCCTCCAGCGCGATCAGCGTGCCCATGCTGTGGCCGACCAGCGCCGCCTGCGCGACGCCGGCGCGATCGAGCAATGCGAGCGTCCAGTCGGCCAGCGCTTCGACGCTGTCCAGCGCCGGGTGGGTGCTGCGGCCGTGGCCGGGTTGGTCGAGCGCAAGCGCGTTCCAGCCGTGGTGCGCGCACCAGCGAGCCAGCAGCGTCCAGACGCTGTGGTCGTGCAGCGCACCGTGGATGAAGACGACGCTGGGCAGCGCCACATCGAACGGCCTGCCACCGGTGTAGACGTAGGCGACGTGGTCGTCGACGACGAGTTCCATGGTCATGCTCCCGCCTTCGGCGCCGCCGCGCCGGCGCGTTCGGCCGCCTTGAGCGCGCGTTTGAGGTCGTCGATCAGGTCGTCCGCGTCCTCGAGTCCGATCGACAGCCGGATCGTGCCGGGGCCGATGCCGGCGCGCGCCAGCGCGGCGTCGTCCATGCGGAAGTGCGTCGTCGAGGCGGGGTGGATCACCAGCGAGCGGCAGTCGCCGACGTTGGCCAGGTGCGAGAAGATCTTCAGCGCCTCGATGAAGGCCTGGCCCTGTGCGCGCGAGCCCTTCAGGTCGAAGCTGAACACCGCGCCGCAGCCGCGCGGCAGCAGGCGCTGTGCCAGCGCACGGTCGGGGTGGCTGTCGAGTTCGGGGTAGGCGACGCGCTCGACCAGCGCGTGGTCGGCGAGGAACTGGACGATTCGGCGCGTGTTGGCGACATGCCGCTGCATGCGCAGCGGCAGCGTCTCGATGCCCTGCAGGATCAGCCACGCGGTGTGCGGGCTCATGCAGGCGCCGAAATCGCGCAGCCCCTCGCGCCGCGCCCGCAACAGGAACGCGCCCACCGTGCTCTCCTGGCTGAACACCATGCCGTGGAAGCCCGCGTAGGGCGCGGCCAGTTCGGCGAAGCGGCCCGACGCGCGATGCGCAGCGTCCCAGTCGAAGTGCCCGCTGTCGACGAGCAGGCCGCCGACCACCGTGCCGTGGCCCGAGAGGAACTTGGTCGCCGAGTGGTAGAGCAGGTCCGCGCCGTGATCGAAGGGCCTGAGCAGCCACGGCGGCGTGAAGGTCGAGTCGACCATCAGCGGCAGGCCGGCCTCGTGCGCGATCGCGCTCACCGCGGGGATGTCCAGCACGTCCAGTCCCGGGTTGCCCAGCGTCTCGCCGAACAGCAGCCGCGTTTCGGGCCGGATCGCGTTGCGCCAGCCGTCGATGTCGCCCGGCTTGACAAATGTCGTGTCGATGCCGAAGCGTCGCAACGTGTAGTCGAGCAGGTTGTGCGAACCGCCGTAGAGCGCGCTGCTGGCCACGATGTGATGCCCGGCGCCGGCCAATGTGACGATGGCCAGATGCAGCGCGGCCTGCCCGCTGGCGGTGGCGATCGCGCCGACGCCGCCTTCGAGTGCGGCGATGCGCTCCTCGAGCACCGCCGTCGTCGGGTTGCTGATGCGGCTGTAGACGTGGCCCGAGCGCTCCATGTTGAACAGCGATGCGGCATGCTCGCTGCTGGCGAAGACGAACGACGTCGTGAGGTGGATCGGCAGCGCGCGCGCGCCGGTGGCCGCGTCGGGCGCGGCACCGGCGTGCAGGGCGAGCGTGTCGAAACCGGGGTCGCTGTATCCGGGCATGATGTCGGTCTGGATGTTGTCGTGCGGCATTGTGTGCTATGTTTTTGCTGCCGATTCGAGGCCAACCCTGTCGAGGAGAACTCATCATGAAAGTCAGCGATTTCCTGCGCGTCAAGGGCGGCACGCTGTTCACCGTGTCCCCCGACCAGTCACTGGCCGAGGCTGTGCGCACCATGGCCGAGCGCGACATCGGCTCGCTGGTGGTGATGGAACACGGCGCGCTGGTGGGCATGCTCACGTTTCGCGAGGTGATTGCCGCGCTGGTCCGCAACAATGGCAGCGTGGGCACGTTGAGCGTGCGCGGCGTGATGAACGAGGCGCCGCTGAGTTGCACACCCACGACGCCGATCGACGAGATTCGGCGCGTGATGCTGGGCCAGCACGCGCGCTACATGCCGGTGCTCGACGGCGGCACGCTGCAGGGCGTGATCTCGTTCTACGACGTCGCCAAGGCGATCGTCGAGAGCCAGGATTTCGAGAACCGCATGCTCAAGGCGTACATCAGCGACAGCCAGGTCGAGGCGGCCGACGCCGACGCGGCCAGGTCCTGACCGGCCCGGGCCGCACGGGCAGTGGCGACGCTGCGGTCCCGGTGCATCCGTGGCCGGGTCGGCAGCGTCACGTTGCGGCCGGGCCCGCGCCGGGCGGCCGGGTTCTTCAGCGATTCCACCTTCGTCCCCAGACGCATCGAACCATGTCCGGCAGTACCTTCGGCGAGTCGTTTCGCGTCACCAATTTCGGCGAGAGCCACGGCCCGGCGATCGGTTGCGTGATCGACGGTTGCCCGCCCGGGATGGCGCTGGGCGTTGCCGACATCCAGCCCGAACTCGACCGGCGCCGACCTGGCACCAGCCGGCACGTGACGCAGCGCAACGAGGCCGACGCGGTCGAGATCGTCTCGGGCGTCTACGAGGGCCTGACCACCGGCACGCCGATCTGCCTGCTGATCCGCAACACCGACCAGCGCAGCCGCGACTACGGCAACCTGCTCGACACCTTCCGCCCCGGCCACGCCGACTACACCTACTGGCGCAGGTACGGGCTGCGCGATCCGCGCGGCGGAGGCCGCGCATCGGCGCGGCTGACGGCGCCGATGGTGGCCGCCGGCGCGGTGGCGCGCAAGTGGCTGCGCGAGCGGCACGGCACCACCTTCAGCGGCTGGATGAGCCAGCTCGGCGAGATCGAGATCCCGTTCGAGGACGAGGCGCAGATTGCGCTCAATCCGTTCTTCGCCGCCAACGCGACGATCATCCCCCGCCTCGAGGCGTACATGGACGCGCTGCGCCATGCCGGCGACTCGGTCGGCGCACGCATCGAGGTGCGCGCGCGCGGCGTCGCGGTCGGCCTCGGCGAGCCGCTCGCCGGCAAGCTCGATGCCGACATCGCCGCGGCGATGATGGGGATCAACGCCGTCAAGGGGGTCGAGATCGGCGACGGCTTCGGCGTCGTCGCGCAGCGCGGCAGCGTGCACGGCGACGAGCTGACGCCGCTGGGCTTCGCCAGCAACCACGCCGGCGGCGTCCTCGGCGGCATCTCGACCGGGCAGGACCTGGTGGTCTCGCTGGCGCTCAAGCCGACCAGCTCGATCCGCCTGCCGCGCCGCTCGATCGACCGCGCCGGCCAGCCGACTGTCGTCGAGACCCTGGGTCGACACG
The DNA here is from genome assembly GCA_037442725.1 of Burkholderiales bacterium. Lineage (GTDB taxonomy): Bacteria > Pseudomonadota > Gammaproteobacteria > Burkholderiales > Burkholderiaceae_C > Pseudaquabacterium. The sequence continues at coordinate 9,679 of JBBIPS010000047.1, forward strand.
ATCCCTGCGTCGGCATCCGCGCCACGCCGATCGCCGAAGCGATGCTGGCGCTGGTGTTGATGGACCACGCGCTGCGCCAGCGCGCGCAATGCGCCGACGTGAAGCTCGACCTCGCGCCTATCCCGGGGGCCGCGAGCTAGGTTGCGCCGGACCGGCCGGCGCCGGCGCGGCCCAGACCCACTGGCCGTCGACCAGCACCTGGTGCGGCCTGAAGCCGGCCTTGTAGCGCATCTTGCCGCTCGCGGCGATCCAGTAGCCGAGGTAGAGATGCGGCAATCCGAGCTGGCGCGCCTGGCCGATCTGCCACAGGATGCCCCAGGTGCCGAGGCTGCCGCTGCAATCGGGATCGAAGTAGGTGTAGACGGCCGACAGGCCGTCGCTCAACACGTCGACGATGGCCACCATGCGCAGCGTGCCGGCCTGGCCCGGCGCCGCTGCCGGGTCGCGGAACTCGACCAGCCGTGAGTTGACGCGGCTCTGCAGCAGGAACTGGGTGTACTGGTCGACGCTGTCCTGGTCCATGCCGCCGCCGGCATGGCGGCCCGACTGGTAGCGCAGGTAGAGCTGGTAATGCTCGGGGACGAAGCCCAGCCGCAGCACGCGCACGTCCAGGCCGGCATGGCGCGCGGCGGCGCGGCGCTGGCTGCGCGTGGGCTCGAAGCTTGCCACCGGAACGCGCAGCGGCACGCAGGCGCGGCAGCCGTCGCAATACGGTCGGTAGGTGAACATGCCGCTGCGCCGGAAGCCATTGGCCACCAGCCCCGAGTACGCGTCGGCATGGATCAGGTGGCTGGGGGTGGCCACCTGCGAGCGCGCCATGCGCCCGGGCAGGTAGCTGCACGGGTAGGGCGCGGTCGCATAGAACTGCAACGACTCGAACGGCAGTTCCTTGGGATGGGTCACGCGTCGATGGCTCCCGGACGTGGCGTGGCTTCGGGTGCGCGCGGGCGCGCGCCCGGGTCGAGCTGTGCCCACAGCGTGGGATCATAGGTCCAGCGCGCCGGCGGTTCGGCGTCCAGCGCACGCCCCAGATGGGCCTCGAATTCGGCGCGCGGGATCGGGCGCGCGCCCAGCGACGCCAGATGCCGGGTGTGCTGCTGGCAGTCGATGAGCGCGATGCCGTGCGCGCGACAGAACGCGACCAGCGCGGCCAGCGCGATCTTCGAGGCATCGCTGCGGCGCGTGAACATCGACTCGCCATAGAACATGCGCCCGATCCCCACGCCGTACAGGGCGCCGGCCAGTTCGCCGTCGATCCAGGTCTCGACGCTGTGCACGCGGCCGGGCCAGGCGCAGTAGGCCTCGATCACCTCGGGCACGATCCAGGTGCCGTACTGGTCCGCGCGCGGCGTGGCGGCGCAGGTCGTGATGACCTCGCGCAGCGCGCTGTCGATGCGGATCTCGCAGTGCGCGTCACCGGCGAAGCGGCGCAGCGCCTTGCGCAACGAGTGCGAGACGCTGAACTCGGCCACCGGCAGCACCATGCGCGGATCGGGGCTCCACCACAGTGGCGGCTGGCCCGGGCTGTACCACGGGAAGATACCGGCCCGATAGGCCTGCTCGAGTCGCTGCGGCGAGACGCGCCCGCCGGCGGCCAGCAGCCCCGGCGCCTCGCTGTCGGCGCCCAACGCGAGCCGCGTCGGCGGCAGCGGCGACTGCTCGTCGATCCAGATCAGTGCGGCCTCGCGCATGGTGCAGCCATTGTGCTCGGCCGGAGCCCCGCGCGCCGGCGACCAGGTTCGCCGACGGCGGCTCCGGGGTGCTGCAACTCCTGCGATCGATGCGGCTCCGGTCTGCGTCGCCACGCAACGGGCCGCTCGGCGTCGGCCGTTGCCTGACGTGCTCGAGCGCATGCCCGGATCAATACGTTGCGCGCCCACCCGACAGGTCGAACACCGCGCCGGTGGAGAACGTGCAGTCCTCGCTGGCCAGCCAGGCGATCATCGCCGCTGCCTCGTCGACTTCGAGGAACCGCCCCAGCGGTATCTTGCCGAGCATGAAGGCGATGTGCTGCTCGGACATCTGGTCGAAGATCGCGGTGCGCGCGGCTGCCGGCGTGATGGCGTTGATGAGGATGCCCTTGCCCGCGAGTTCCTTGCCGAGCGACTTGGTCAGCCCGATCAGGCCGGCCTTGCTGGCGCTGTAGTGCGAGGCGTTGGGGTTGCCTTCCTTGCCGGCCACCGACGCAATGTTGACGATGCGGCCGTAGCCGCGCCCGAGCATGTGCGGCACGATGGCGCGGCAGACGAGGTAAGGCGCGACGAGGTTGACCTCGACCACGCGGCGCCAGACCTGCGGGCTCAGCTCCCAGGTGGGTGCGTTGCCGCCGGTGATGCCGGCGTTGTTGAGCAGGATGTCGATGCGCCCGTGCGCGGCGATGGCCGCCGCGGTGGCGCGCGCGACGGCGGCCTCGTCGGTGAGCTCGACCGCCTCGGTGCCGACCGGCCCGAGTGGCGCCAGCGCGTCGCGCGCCAGCGCCAGCCGTGCGGCATCGACATCCCACAGCACGACCGCCGCACCCGATCGCAGCATGCGTTGCGCGGCAGCGTAGCCGATGCCCTGCGCACCGCCGGTGATCACCGCGACGCGGCCCTTCAGGTCGATCTGGTTCATCGCTGCATTCCCGCCAGCGCGGCCGGCGTCGCGGCGCAGTCGGCGATGTACTGGCGGATGATGTCCTCGAAGCGCTGCTCGGGGGTCAGGCCGAGTCGTGCCGCGCGCTCCGCGCTGGCGCCGGACGGCCAGCCGGCGACGATGGCAGCGATGCGTTCGTCGCGCTCGAAGCGCACCCGCGCGCGCACCGCCGGGCCGGCCACGGCCTCGAGCGCATCGAGCATCTGCCGCACCGTGACGTTGAGCGCCGGCAGGTTCAGCGCGGTGCGGCCGCCGAAGGCCTCGCGGCTGGCTTCGAAGACGGTGATCAGCGCCTGCACCGTGCGCTGCGGCGAAGTCACCGGGTGCGACACCTCGGCCGACACCGGGCAGACCGACTCGACCCCCGCCAGCGGCTCGCGGATGATGCCGCTGAAGAACGACGATGCGGCTGCGTTGGGCCGACCCGGACGCACCGTGACCGTCATCAGCCGCGCGCTGCGACCGTCGAGGTAGCCCTTGCGCGTGTAGTCGGACACCAGGTGCTCGCAGACCAGCTTGTGCGTGCCGTAGGACGTCTGCGGCGTCGGCAGCGTGGTGTCGGCGACGATCGCGGGCAGCGGCACGGCCGGGTCGGGCCCGAACACCGCCACCGAGCTGCTGAACACGAACCGTGTCGGCGCGGCGCCGGCCTGCACCCGGGCGCGCAGCGCGTCGAGAAGCGCGCGGGTGCTGTCGAGGTTGGAGCGCAGGCCGAGGTCGAAGTCGGCCTCGCATTCGCCGGAAACGGCCGACGCGAGGTGGAACACGCCGTCGAAGGCCTCGGCGTGCAGCGCCGGGCACTGCGCCAGCAGCGTGCCCACGCGCGCTTCGACGCGGGCATCGGCGGCCAGGTCGGCCGGCGGCGCGACCAGGTCGGCCAGCACCACGCGTTCGATCGTGCGGGCGCACAGCTTGCCGCGCGCGAGCAGCGTGCGCGCCAGTCGCGCGCCGACGAAACCCGCGCCTCCGGTGATCAACAGTCTCATGGTCTGGACTCCAGTCTCAGCGTTGAAATGCAATGCGGGCTCGGCGCCGCTACGTCCGCTGCGTCGTGGCGCCGGCTCGAGCCTTCAGGCGCGAGGCCGGCCGTGCCAGCGAGGGCAACTTGCGGCGCGAGG
>JBBIPS010000048.1:0-13374 GCA_037442725.1 Burkholderiales bacterium
CGCTGCTGCGGCGCCGTCATGGCGGCGTGCTGCAGGCCTGGCGCGACCTCGCCGCCGACCGCACCCCCCTGCCGCTGCGCGCGCTGCTCGTCACCTTCGGCGTGGTGTGCCTGCTGGCCGGGCCGACGCTCGCGCTGATGGGCCACTACCACGTCTTCGGCACCGACCGCACCGGCAACGACGTGCTGGTGCAGACCCTGAAGAGCGTTCGCACCGCGTTCGTGATCGGCACCCTGGCCACCCTCGCGACGCTGCCGCTGGCCGTGACGCTGGGCATCCTGGCCGGCTACTTCAAGGGCTGGGTCGACGAGGTGGTGCAGTACCTGTACACGACGCTGTCGTCGGTGCCCAACGTGCTGCTGATCGCCGCCTGCATGCTGATGGTGCAGGTTGCGCTCGACCAGCATCCGGAGTGGTTCGAGACCGGCGTCGAGCGCTCGGACCTGAAGATATTCCTGCTCTGCGTGATCCTGGGCATCACCGGCTGGGCCACGCTGTGCCGGCTGGTGCGTGCCGAGACGCTGAAGCTGCGCGAGCTCGACTTCGTCCAGGCCGCCACCGCGTTCGGCGTCGCGCCGGCGCGCGTCATGGGCCGCCACATCCTGCCCAACGTGATGCACCTGGTGCTGATCACGACGGTGCTCAACTTCAGCGACCTGATCCTGTACGAGGCGGTGCTGACCTACGTCGGCGTCGGCGTCGACCCCAGCACCAGCAGCTTCGGCGGCATGATCAACCTGGCGCGCAACGAGATGAGCCGCGACCCGCTGGTGTGGTGGAGCTTCGCCGCCGCCTTCGCCTTCATGGTCGCGCTGGTGCTGGCCGCCAACCTGTTCGCCGACGGCGTGCGCGACGCCTTCGACCCGCGCTCGCGCGCGCTGCGGCCGCGGCTGGCGCTGCGCAAGCCGGCCGCCAAGGCCTGACCCATGCTCGCCATCGACCAACTGCAGGTGGAGCTGGATGCCGAGGCCGGCATCGTGCGCGCGGTCGACGGCCTGGCGCTGGCGATCAGGCGCGGCGAGACCTTCGCGCTGGTCGGCGAATCGGGCTGCGGCAAGAGCATGACGGCGCTGGCGCTGATGCGGCTGCTGCCCGAGGGCGGTGCCGTCACCGACGGGCGCGTGCTGCTCGACGAGGGCGAGCTGCTCGGGCTGCCCGAGTCGAGCATGCGCGCGGTGCGCGGCGGGCGCATCGGCATGATCTTCCAGGAGCCCGCGACCAGCCTGAACCCGGTGATGAAGGTGGGCGACCAGATCGTCGAGGCGATCGAGACGCACACCGCGCTGCGCGGCGCGGCCGCGCGCGCCAAGGCGATCGACTGGTTGCAGCGCGTCGGCATCCCCGAACCCGGGCGCCGCATCGACGACTACCCGTTCCGCATGAGCGGCGGCCAGAAGCAGCGCGTGATGATCGCGATGACGCTCGCCGCCGAGCCCGACTACCTGATCGCCGACGAACCGACCACGGCGCTGGATGTGACGATCCAGAAGCAGATCCTCGACCTGCTCGTCGACCTGCAGCGCGAGCAGGGCATGGGGCTGATGCTGATCACGCACGACCTGGCGGTGGTGGCGGGCATGGCGCAGCGCGTGGCGCTGATGTACGCCGGCCAGATCATCGAGGTGGCCAGCGCCGCAGACTTCTTCGCGTCGCCGCAGCACCCCTATGCGCGCGCGCTGCTTCAGGCGCTGCCGCACGCCGACCGGCGCGGCCAGCCGTTGGCTGCGGTGGCCGGCACGGTGCCGCCGCTGACGGGCACCTTCACCGGTTGCCGCTTCGCGCCGCGCTGCGCCTTTGCGCAGCCGCGCTGCCACGACACGCTGCCCGAGCTGACGACGCACGCCGGCCGCGCGGTACGCTGCCTGCTGCTGCAGCCGGGCGCGCCGGGGCTTTGCCTGGCCACCCTTGGCGCAGCGGCCGAAGCGGGCGGGGCCGCGCGCGCAAGTCGGGCCGGTGCCGCAGGCGTGGGTGCCGGCGCTGAGGTCAGGCATGCCGAAGGGGCCGAGGCAGCAGCATCGAGCGTTGCCGCGAGCGCCGGAGCCACGACGTTGCTCACGGTGCAGGACTTGCGCGTGCGCTTCCCCATCCGCAAGGGGCTGCTGCAGCGAGTCAGCGCGTATGTCGATGCGGTGGACGGCGTGTCGTTCGCGGTGCCCGCCGGCGGCACGCTGGCGCTGGTGGGCGAGTCGGGCTGCGGCAAGACGACGACCGGCAAGGCGATCGTGCAACTGCTGCGCGGCCAGGCGGTGATCGAAGGCCGCGCGGTGCTCGATGGGCGCAACCTGTTCGACCTCGACGGCGAGGCCTTGCGCGCCGCGCGGCGCGACGTGCAGATCATCTTCCAGGACCCGTTCGCGTCGCTCGATCCGCGCATGCGCGTGGCCGACATCCTCGAGGAAGGCGTGGCCGCGCTGCAGCCTGAGGTCGACGCCGCCGAGCGGCGCCGCCGCATTGCGCGCATCGCCGAGCAGGTGGGGCTGCAGCGCGACGCGCTCGAGCGCTTCCCGCACGAGTTCTCGGGCGGCCAGCGTCAGCGCATCGCGATCGCGCGCGCGCTGGCGGTGGCACCCCGGCTGATCATCTGCGACGAGCCGACCTCGGCACTCGACGTATCGGTGCAGGCGCAGATCCTCAACCTGCTGCGCGATCTGCAGCGCGAGCTGGGGGTGAGCTACCTGTTCATCACGCACAACATCGGCGTCGTCGAGTACATCGCCGACGAAGTCGCGGTGATGCAGACCGGGCGCATCGTCGAGCAGGGCACGAGCAGCGCGGTGCTCGGCGCGCCGCAGCAGGAGTACACGCGCACGTTGCTGGCGGCGGTGCCGCGGCTGGAGCGCGCCCCGCGGAACCGGACCCGCTGATGCGACCGGCGCCGCCCGGTCACGGCATCCTGCGGGGCGCGATCAGGGTGGTGCGGCTGCAGCGCGCGAACGCCTGTGCCGATCGGAGTCCGCCCCAGGCCCGACTGGCCGAACGATGTGCAGGCAATCCGCCCTCCGGGAGCGGTCGCTTGTTGCCTCCAACCAACGGCGCGCACCGCTCATCCTGGGGGGGCGATGGCCTCTCGCGCCAATGCCGCGTCCATTGGCATCGGCGCCGAGAAACGGGAGCCGCTCCCGGTAAAGGGCGCCAAACCCGTGCGCAGGAGCCGGGTCCGGCGACGTCCGCAGCGTCCGCGAACCACTCGCCACGCGGGTCGGTCAAGGGTTTCCCTAGGACGGGTCGAATTCGACGATCAGTGACAATCTGTTTACACGTCCCTCGAGGTCAGCCACACTGGGTTCACGAAACCCGCGTGAGGCTTTCACGGGGTCGAGGTTTTATCCGTCAACCTTCATCGATTGAGGAGTGCAGATGTTCAAGAGAAGCAAGATCAGCGTGGGTGTCATGCTCGCGCTAGGCAGCGCAGTCGTTCTGCCGGCGATGGCGCAGGATGCGGTGCAGCGCGTGGAGATCACGGGTTCGTCGATCAAGCGCGTGGCTTCCGAGGCGGCTCTGCCGGTCCAGACCTTCACGCAGGAAGACATCAGGCGCACCGGCGTGACCACGGTCACCGACTTCATCCAGCAGTTGCCGGTGATGCAGGGCTTCACCGTCTCCGCCGATTCGGTGGGCGGCGGCGGCGGCGGCGTCACGACGGCCTCGATTCACGACGTCGGTGAGCAGTACACGCTTGTGCTTCTGAACGGCCGCCGGCTGGCACCGGCCACGTCGGGCACGACGATCGACATCAAGCAGATTCCCCTGGCCGCGGTGGAACGGATCGAGGTCCTTACGGACGGTGCGTCGGCGCTGTACGGCGCGGACGCGATTGCAGGCGTCGTCAACTTCATCCTGAAGAAGGGCGAGGCGCCGCTTCAGCTGGATGCGCGCATCAACAAGCCGCAGCACCGTGGCGGCGAGGGCTACAACCTGGGCATCAGCAAGGGCGTGGGCGAGCTCGAGCGCGACGGCTTCAGCCTCTTCGGTTCGATCAGCTACGACAGCAATAGGCAACTCAAGGCCGCCGACCGCGACTTCGCCAAGACCGGAATCATCAGTTTCACCGACCAGCAGGGCCGGCAGCTGAACTTCTTCAACGGCTCCTCGCGTGCGGTGCCGCCGAACATCGACGTCAAATACCTGAACCCGACCCCGACCGATCCCACCCATAAAAGCACGACCTCGTTCAGCCCGTACTTTCTCACGGCGGGTTCCTGCCCGCCGTCGCACGTGGACATTGGCCGGCAGTGCTACTTCGACTACACCTCGACGGTCGAGATCGCGCCGGAGCAGGATCGCACCAGCCTGTTCGCCACGGGTGAGCTGAAGCTCGGCAACAGTGGGTTCAAGGCCTTCGCGGACTTCGCCTATACCGACGCGAGCATCCTGGCGCGCATTGCGCCGTATCCCGCGGAATTCAGCATTCCCATCGGTGACCCGCTGTTCAACCAGTACGTCGCCCCCTTCCTGACGCCGACTCAGCTTGCAAACGTCAGCTCCGTCAACGTCAAGTACCGCCTGTACGAACTGGGCAACCGAGCCTACGACTACCAGACCAAGACCAACCACCTCGTTGCCGGAGTCGACGGCAGCGCGATGGGCTGGGATATCAACAGCGCGTTCACCTACTCGATGCAGAAGCAACTGCAGAACTACGCCGGCGGCTTCCCGCTGGCCGACAGGTTCACCAAGGCGCTGCTGGTCGACCGCACGATCGATCCGTTCCCGTACGTGCTGGGCCAACTGCCGGCGCCGATGTTGCAAGCCCTGAAGGACACGCAGTTCGTCGGCACCTACAACACCACCGACATCAAGATGGTGGGCGTGGACGCCCGCGCTTCGCGCGAGCTGTTCAAGATGAGTGGCGGCCCAGCATCGCTGGGCCTGGGCGGCGACTACCGGCAGACGAGCTACAAGGTAACGGCGAACCCGGCGGTGGCCAATGCGGAGATCCTGTTCGACGATCCGCAGCCCGAGTACGACCTGAAGCGCAAGAACTCCGGCGTGTTCGCCGAGCTCGTGATGCCCGTCACCAAGGAGCTCGAGCTCACCGGCGGCGTGCGCTACGACAACATCACCAGTGTGGACGACGATATCAGCGGCAAGAAGTTCGGCTCGACGCAGAACGCCTCCACCTTCAAGCTGAGCGGCCGTTTCCAGCCGACCAAGTCGGTCCTGGTCCGCGGTTCGGTGGGCAGCGGCTTCCGCAGCGCCACGATGCAGGAGGTGGCACAGCCGCTGGTCGACTTCGGCGTGACCGGTGGCTCGTACGTCTGCCCGTTCAACGACGCCTTCGATCCCAAGGGCTTGAAGGATCTGTGCTGGGCCGGCCCGCTGCAGGTCGAGGTGTTCCAGGGTGGCAATGCCGCGTTGAAGCCCGAGAAGTCCAAGCAATGGACGCTGGGCATCGTGCTCGAGCCCACGACCAACACCTCGGTCGGCCTGGACCTGTGGTCGGTGGAAGTGCGCGAGGCCGTGACTTCGGTGGACGAGGCGCTGATCCTGGCCGATCCCGGCAAGTACATCGACCTGTACACGACCAAGCACAAGGCGTCCAACAACCTGGACTTCATCGCGATCAAGCTGATGCCGATCAACATCGGTAAGGTCGAGAACCAGGGCTTGGACTGGGACCTCACGTTGAAGGAAAACACGGGGTTCGGCCACTTCACCGGTCGTCTGTCCGGCACCTATCTGATCAAGTCGCGCTATACGACGCCGGGCACGAGCGACCAGTGGGAAACGAGCCTGGGCCGCTATGGCTCGAACTCGGCGGTGAGCTTCCGCAACGTGGTGTCGGCATCGGCGACCCTCGACAAGGGCAACTGGAGCCAAACGCTGCGCTGGAACTATCGCAGCGGGTACAAGGACATCCACCACGATGTCGACAACTGCGCCGTGGACGACGGCGTGGACTGCATCGACACCCAGCTCGACGTGCCGGCGTACTACACGTTTGACTGGCAGACCCGCTGGAACGCGATGAAGAACCTGCAGCTGACGCTGGGCATCACGAACCTGTTCGACAAGAAACCGCCCCTGTCACTTCGCAACACCGGCTCGCACCAACTAGGCTACGATCCGCGCTATGCAAGCCCGGTCCTGCGCGAGTTCTACTTGAGCGCCTCGTACAAGTTCTGACGCAAGCTATTTTGTCGTTCGGAGCCCGGGATATCCCGGGCTCCTTTAGTTTTCTGGAGCCGTGGTCTGGCGGTCGCTCGAGGGCGGTCGATCGGCGCGGCGCCGCTCGGGCGTGCTGTCGTCGTGACGGCACGTCAGCCTTCCGCATTGGGTATCGAAGCGCGGCGTCGGGCGACGTTGGCAGCTCACGGGCGTGACACATCGGTTGGGCGCATTGACGGCGCCGGCCTGGGCCTGGCGATCACACGCTCGATCGTGCGCGCGCACGGCAGCGAGATCAGCGCGCGATCGGGGTCGGACGGCACCACCTTCGAGATTCGCTTCGTCTGAAGGCGACGCCCCTGGACGGGGCGAGCGCGGGTCGAGTCCGCACCGGCGCGGGCGCTTCGCGCAGGTGCGCGACGCCGCGCCGGGCGCCGCTCAGACATGCGCCGCCGCCAGCGCACCGAGCGCCAGGCCGATGCCGGCCAGCGCGAACATGCCCCACTCGAGCCACTTGCGTCGCGTCAGCAGCGCCATCGCGGCCAGCGCGATCGAGACCTGCAGCGCGGTGGTGGACTGGGCCCAGCGGTGGTGCTGGTGCATCTGCGCGTCGGAGCGTTCGTCCCACGACCTGGCTTCGGCCTCGAGCCGGTCGGCGGCCAGCTTGATCTCGGCCTTTTCCTGGATAGGCTCGGCCAGCTTGATCTCGGCCTTTTCCTTCTTGTAGCGCTCGACCTCCTGCCGATACTGCGGCTGCCGGTCGGTGGCCACCAGCGCCAACGCCAGTTCGGCCAGGTTCTGCTTGCTGCTCTTGGCCTGGTAGTAGTTCCACTGGTTCGACGCCTCGGTCTTCTTGATCGCGGCGTTGTTCTTGAACAGGCCGGCGTCGGCCTGTGTCGCACCGGCCATGTACGAGAACAGCGCGCCGACGGTGGTCACGATCGCGGTGGTCACCGCGACTTGGCTCGCCAGGCTGTCCTTGTCGCCGTGCTGCGCGGCGTGTTCGAGTTCGTGGTCGTGCGGGCCGTGGACGTGCAAGCCGTGTCCGGACATGGCAGGGAACTCCTTCGGGGGCCGAGAGTGGGTGGGCACGGGAGGCATCCGGGGCGCACCGTGTGCACCGTGGCGTGCCTGCCGGGCGAGCGCTGCGGCGTCTGCTTCCAGCAGCCCCGGTACCTATCGAAGCGCCTCGTCCACCTCGGCTGGAAATCCGGCCTTGACGTGATGCGTGCGCAACTCGCCCGGGTTGGGCGTGGCACCAGCCGGCTGGGCCAGCAACTCACGCGGCCCGTTCAGGTCCCACAGCGCACCCTAGCCATCCGTGGCGAGATGCCAGAAGGGGTAGTGGCGAGACTTCGCGGCACCGCTGGGGCCGAACTGGGCGAGGAGCGACTGCAAGGCGCCGTCAATGTGGGTGAACTCGACAAGGCGCGACTCCTCGCGCTGCACACGCGCCAGCGCCAGCAGGATCAGCAGTGGCTTGTGCGGGGCATACACCCCGGCCCGTTGAGCGCGCCGGATGTTGTCAAAGGCCTCCAGGACCTGCGGCGACTTGCCCAGTCCTGCAGTTCCGGCCAACGGCGCGCTGTGCCCCGATCAACGTCCGTCGGGCGCCTGCAACGCGTCGGGCCGGCGCCGGAGCAGCAGCGCGGTCAGGCCGAGGAACAGCAGCGAGCCGAAGCCCCAGACCCAGGCATAGCCGATCATGTTGCCCCAGTCGGCAAGGGCATAGGCCAGGCCGAGCAGCGCCCATACCACGGCGATCGGGACGATGAGCCAGAAGTCTTCATTCATGTTCGTTCTCCGTGCGATCAATGACCACCGGTGCCGCCGACCGCGGCGACCGGCAGCGTCTGCATCAGCTCGAAGCCGAGCGCCGAGAAGGCGTACATCGCGGCGACGATGACCAGCACCGACAGCGGGCCGACCCAGGCCGTGGCCCCGGCGTGCACCGCGCCGCCGCCCCAGCGGACGGCCAGGCCGGCCGTCGAGGTGCTTTCCTCGCGACCCGGCCACAACGAAGCTGCAATGCCGGCGGCGAAGACCGTCAGCGCAGCGGCCATGACGGTGCCGCCGACGGCCATGGTGGCCATCAGCGTTTGCCACAGCGCCGGTGCCTGGTGTTGGTAGGTGACGTCCATGACGCGGCGCGGCACGCCCAGGTAACCGGCGCTGATCCCGGCGGCGCCGAACATGAGCAGTCCGGCGAACGCCAGCCACGGCATCCAGCGCAACAGCCCGGGCCGCCACAGCGAGCGCCCGCCGATGGCCGGCAGCACCACCGCCAGCGCGGCCAGCAGCGTCAGGCTCACGGTGCCGAGCGTGAAGAAGTGGAAGTAGCCGGGGACGAAGAAGGTGTCCGACAGCAGTGGCGCGAGCTGCGCCTGGATCAGCACGAAGGCGAACACCAATCCGAACCCCATGCTGAGCACGGCCACGCCCATCGCCGCCATCGACGGATGGCGCCAGGGCAGCATGCGGATCCAGCCGAACAGGCCGCGACCGCCCTGCGCGCGGGCGTTGACCTCGAGCGAGGCGACGATGATGAGGAAGGCAGTGAGCGTCGGCACGCTGACGAACAGCGACAGCATCGACCCCGCCACCTGCACGACCTTGGGCAGGTTCGGCTCCAGGAACATGTGGTACAGCGAGGTCGGCGGCACGAACACCAGATACATCGAGAACACGACCTTCGAGAAGCGCTCGCCGAACACCGACTTGACGCCGGTGAGCGTCTGCATCAACACGTACCACAGGATCACCGTGGCCATGAGCGGCAGGTAGTGCATGTTGTGGAAGACGATGTGCCAGCGCGTACCGTGGTTGGACGGGAAGTCGCCGAACCTGAGTGCCCACAGGATGCCCGGCGCGAAGGTGTACAGGGCGGCGAACCCGGCCACCATCAGGAACCCGGCCCAGGCGAACAGGGCAAAGCCGAGCGCAGTCAACCGCTCCTGCCGGCCCTGCCAGCGCGGCCGCAGCAAGGTGGCGATGGCCGAGGCGGGCAACGCCATCAGGCCCAGCGCGAGCGACAGGTAGCCCAGGTTGAATACGAGCAGCGCGCCCGGGTCGTCGCCGGCCAGTTCAGGCGCGCCGTTGTAGAGCAGTGGCGTGCCCATCAGCGAGCCCGCGATGCTCAGGCCGAAACCGATCAGCATCAGCGCCATTCCGCTCCAGGCCACGCGCCGCCAGGCCAGACCGCCGCTGTGCTCGGTGGCGGAAAATCCCAGCAGCAGCGCGGCCTGCGCGGTGAACAGCCAGTAGAAGAAGATGCTGACGAGATCGGAAGAGCGGAAGCGGTAGCCGGTGTTCGGAATCGCGCCCAACATGCCGCCGCGCACCAGCGCGGTGGCCAGTCCGGCCAGCACGCCCAGCGCCAGCGCCACCAGTGCAACGACGGCCATGCTCTTCAACAGCCGGCGGTCCGCTGCGGGCAGCGTCGCAAAGCGTTCGATGTAGTTCGGGGTGTGTGCCATGGTCATGCCACCTCGAGCGTTGCCTGCATCAGGTCGTGCGCCGGGCCGCAGTAGACGGTGCAGTTCAAGAGGTAGCGGCCTGCGTGCATGAACGTCAGCTCGGTGTCGCTGACGCGGCCCGGCTGCAGTCGCATCATGCGGCCGCCCTTGCCGAACTGGATCGAGGCGCCATGCGTGATGTCCTGCGCCATCATCCGGAAGCGATAGGTCTGGCCCACGTCCAGTCGCAACGTGGCTGGCAGGTAGAACCACTTGCCGGCGGTCATCAGGACGTCGATCGGGCCGCTGTCAGGCGCCTGCGCACTGGCCGCGCCGTGGCCCGGGTGTTCAGTGTGCTGCGCGGGCTCCTCGCCCGAAATGTTCGGCATCGCCGTCATGCGTTGCATTCCCGGCATGCCTTCCATCCCCGGCATGGCGTGCATGTCGTGCACCGACGGCGCCGCGGCAAGCCGGCGCGGATGCACGCTGCCGTCGGGCAGGCGGTAGCGTTCGATGAACTCGGCGCTCATGCGGCCGAACTCCTCGGGGCTCGGCCCCATCGCCGCGGCGTCGTGCCCACCGTGCCCGCCGTGTCCGCCGGCAGCAGGCGGCAGGTGCGCGGCGGGGCCGTCAACGCCGGCGCCGTGGGCTCGGTCCAGTCCGAGCAGCGCCAACGGCGCCGGGGCAGCACCGTAGGCGGCCCACAGGCCATACAGGCTGACGCCGCCGAATCCGGTGGCGGCGATGAACCCGCGCCGGGTCGTGAAATGCGGAGTGTTCTTCATGGGGGTCTCTGGTTCGCCGAACTTCGGCACGATGGCGGGCAGTGTCCGACGCTGCAACCGACCGCGAGCTGACGCCGACATTACATTTCGGTCATGTTTGACTTGCCTGCAGGTCGGACGTGCACAATTTTGCCGTGGCCGCAGCAGACGACAGACCGATGAAGATTCTTGTGGTCGAGGACGAAGAGAAGACCGGTGAGTACCTCAGGCAGGGGCTGAGCGAGGCTGGATTCGTCGTCGACCTGGCGCGCGACGGCATCGACGGGCTGCATCTGGGCCAGACGGGCGACTTCGACCTGGCCGTGCTCGACGTGATGCTGCCGGGGCTCGACGGCTGGCAGGTGCTGCGCGGCATCCGTGCGTCGGGCCGACAGATGCCGGTGTTGTTTCTCACCGGCCGCGACCAGGTCGAGGACCGCGTCAAGGGGCTGGAACTGGGCGCCGACGACTACCTGGTCAAGCCGTTCGCCTTCGCCGAACTGCTGGCGCGTGTACGAGTGCTGCTGCGGCGCGGAGTGCGCGGGGCTGAATCCGAGCAGATCCAGGTCGCCGACCTGGAACTCGACATCGTTCGCCGCCGGGTCGTTCGGGGCGGCCGGCGCATCGATCTGACGGCCAAGGAGTTCGCGCTGCTCGAGCTGCTGCTGCGGCGCCGCGGCGAGGTGCTGCCGCGCTCGCTGATCGCCTCGCAAGTCTGGGACATGAATTTCGACAGCGACAGCAACGTCATCGACGTGGCGGTGCGTCGGCTGCGCGCCAAGATCGACGACGACTTCGAGCCCAAGCTCATCCGCACCGTGCGCGGCATGGGCTATGTGCTGGAGGGCGATCCCGCATGAGCCACCGGCGCAAGTCGATCGGCTTTCGCCTGACGCTGTTGTTTGCCGTGGTCTCGACGGTGATCCTGGTCGTGCTCGGCATGCTGACCGGCAAGACGGTACAGCAGCACTTCGTCGAGCAGGACATCGAACTGCTGACCGGCGATCTGCATCGGATCGGCCGGGTGCTCGAGAAGGTCCGGGGCAGCGCTGACCTGCCGGCGCTGCTGGCGCCGCTCGAAGATACGCTGGCCGGTCATCAAGGGTTGGTCATGCTGGTGCGCGATGCGGACGATCGAATCCTGTACGCCAGCGCCGGGGTTCGCTTCCCGCCCGGGCTGCTCGAGCGTGGCGCGGTCTCGACTCCGCCTCGGCCGCTGAGCTGGCGGCAGGACGCTGCGCACCAGGCGCGTCCGATGCGCGGCGTCGCGGCATTGCTGCCCACCGGCGTCGCCGCGCAGCCGCCGCTGCTCGTCGCGGTGGCGCTCGACATCACGCACCACGAGCACTTCATGGTGTCGTTCCAGCGCACGCTATGGCTGTTCGTTGCGGCGGCCGCAGTTTCGGCCGGCGCGCTGGGCTGGCTGGTCGTGCGACGCGGGCTGGCCCCGCTGCATGCAATCCGCCACGGCGCCGCGGGCGTCTCGGCGACCCGGCTCCACTTCCGGCTGTCGCCCGGGTCGATCCCGGTCGAATTGGCCGAGCTCGCCGATACGCTCAACGCGATGTTCGCCCGGCTCGAGGATTCGTTCCAGCGGCTCAAGGAGTTCTCCAGCGACCTCGCGCATGAATTGCGCACTCCGATCAGCAACCTGTTGACGCAGACGCAGGTGGTGCTGTCGCGCGCGCGCAGCGTCGACGAATACCAGGAGGTGCTGGTCTCCAACGTCGAGGAACTCGAACGCATGGCGCGCATGGTGGGCGACATGCTGTTCCTGGCGCAAGCCGACAATGGCCTGGTCGTGCCCAGGCGCGAGACGGTCGACCTGGCGCAGCAGGTGCGCGAACTTTTCGACTACTTCGACGCGCTGGCCGAGAACAAGTCGCTGCGGTTGTCGCTGAGCGGCTCGGGCGAAGTCCTGGGCGACACGCTGATGCTGCGCCGGTCGCTGGCCAACTTGCTGTCCAACGCGATACGCCACACCCCTGTCGGCGGTCGTGTTGCGGTGCGCATCGACACGACGCAGGGCAGCACGGTGCTGGCGGTCGAGAACACCGGCGAGCCGATCCCGGCGGAAAAGCTTACGCGGGTCTTCGAGCGCTTCTACCGTGCCGATCCGTCGCACCACCGGGGCGGCGAGGGTGCAGGCCTGGGCCTGGCGATCACACGCGCGATCATCCGCGCGCACGGCGGCGAGATCAGCGCGCGATCGGGGTCGGACGGCACCTCTTTCTGAAGGCGACGCCGGTGCAAGGGGCGCGCGGGGTCGAGTCCGCACCGGCGCGGGCAAGTCGCCCCGGTGCCCGACGCCGCGCCGTGCGGCGCTCAGACATGCGCCGCCGCCAGCGCGCCGAGCGCCAGTCCGATGCCGGCCATCGCGAACATGCCCCACTCGAGCCACTTGCGCCGCGTCAGCAGCGCCATCGCGGCCAGCGCGATCGAGACCTGCAACGCGGTGGTCGACTGGGCCCAGCGGTGGTGCTGGTGCATCTGCGCGTCGGAGCGTTCGTCCCACGACCTGGCTTCGGCCTCGAGCCGGTCGGCGGCCAGCTTGATCTCGGCTTTCTCCTTCCTGTAGCGCTCGACTTCCTGCCGATACTGCGGCTGCCGCTCGGTGGCCACCAGCGCCAGCGCCAGCTCGGACAGGTTCTGCTTGCTGCTCTTGGCCTGGTAGTAGTTCCACTGGTTCGACGCCTCGGTCTTCTTGATCGCGGCGTTGTTCTTGAACAGGCCGGCGTTGGCCTGCGTCGCACCGGCCATGTACGAGAACAGCGCGCCGACGGTGGCGACGATCGCGGTGGTCACCGCGATCTGGCTCGCCAGGCTGTCCTTGTCGCCGTGCTGGGCGGCGTGTTCGAGTTCGTGGTCGTGCGGGCCGTGGACATGAAAGCCGTGTCCGGACATGGCGGTGATCTCCTTCGGGGGTCGAGCGTTGGTGGGCCGCGAGGCATCCGGGGCGCACCGCGTGCAGCGCGGCATGCGTGCCGCACGAGCGCTGCGCCGGCCATCGCGTCGACCGGCGCCGGTCGCGGCTCAGGCTCGGCAGC
>JBBIPS010000049.1:0-13086 GCA_037442725.1 Burkholderiales bacterium
CGGTCGCCGCGGTGGACGAAGGCGCCCGGCTGCTGGCCGCCGAGTGGGCGCTCGACGACCGCGACGATGCTCGCGCCGAGGCCCTGCTGGCCGAACTGCAGCCCGGCGCGGCGCGACGCACGCAGGCGCTGCGCCTGAAGCTCAAGGCCGCACGGCTCGCGCGCCGACCCCTCGATGCGATGCGCACGGCGCGCCTGCTGGCCAATCACCAGGCGTTCTCGGCGGTGGCCGCGCAAGGCCTGCTGCGATCGCTGGCTTTCGAGGTCATCGACACGGCACACGACATCGACCAGTTGCGCAGCGCGTGGCAACAGTTCGACGGCACCGACCGGCGCGATCCGTTCGTCGCCGCGCGTGCCGCCCGGCGTGCCGCCGAGCTTGGCCTGGCCGCAGAGGGCCGCGCCTGGCTGTGGCCGCTCTGGGACCGCATGGACGAGCTCGGCGCCGACGGCCGCGCACAGGTGGCGCTGGCCTTGATGACAGCCGTGGACGGTGTCGGCGCCGACTGGCTGGCGCGCGTGGAGACGGTGCAGCAGAGCTATCCGGCCGAGGCCGCCGTCCAGGGCGCAGCCGGAGCCGTGCTGTTCGAGCGCCGCCTGTGGGGCAAGGCGCGCCGCCCGCTCGAACTGGCGGCCGGCGACCCGAACCTCGACGACGCTGCGCGCCGCCGGGCCTGGCGGACGCTGGCCGCACTGGCACGCGAGGAGTCCGACGATGCCCGGGCCGCCGTGTGCGATCGCGCCGCCGCAGCCATCGACTGATCCTGCAGCGTCGGCTTTCTGCTAGACTGCGAGCCTTCGCGGCTGTAGCTCAGCTGGATAGAGTACTTGGCTACGAACCAAGGGGTCGTGGGTTCGATTCCTGCCAGCCGCACCAGAACGTCGTTCTGGATCAACGGGTCAGCTCGCAAGGGCTGACCCGTTTTTCCTTGCCGGGCGACTTTCGCACCCCCAGCGCCACCGACTGCGTGCCAACGGCTCGGGGCTCTCGGCCGGGCCGGTACCCCCGAGTCCCGGACTTGAAGGTGCGGGGCCGGCGCCATGCCGATGACCCATGGCACGCGAGCGGCGCTGGAATCGACAGGATCTGCGCGTCGAGCCGGGCCCGCTCGTGCCCGGTGCGGGCCGATGTGAAGCGAGCACCCAGAAGTCGTCCCAGCGCAAAGTGATCACGGTGCCCGGTTGCACCTTGCGGTCTTCCGGGAACAGGCGCATGCCCTTCAGGCGCTCGAGCGTGACCTCGGCGTCGTGGTGGTTCACCTCGAAGGGCACGATGCGGTCGCCGAGTTCGGCGATGAGGTCCCCCTCCATCCCGCGGCGCAGGCCGTAAAGCGCGGCCACGTCGCGCTCGAGCACCTTGTCGACGACGTCTTCGCGCAGCAGGCGCCGGCAGCGGCTGAGGTCGCCCACCATCGCCGGCTCTGGCAAGACACCGAGCAGAAGGTACTCGTGCAAGTGCGTGGCGAGCGGCTCGGCCAGCCTGGCCACGCGGGCGAGCTCGCCCGGCGAGCCAGCCGAACAGGCTGCACAACGACCAGCGACGGCAGGTTCCCGCGCACCTGCACCTGGCGCAGCCTCAGCGACGCGGCGAACGACAGCGTGGGCAGCGGGATGGTCTCCCAGCGGCCAACGCCGGATTCGGCCGAGCCGCCGTGCAGCGGATCGGCCGAGCCGGCGAGGGCGCGCGAGTGGTTCCGATATCGGTCGATCGTGTCGCGCGTCGCCACCGTCACCTGCCCGCGCACCTCGATGACGCCAGCCTCGGCCCTGGCACTCGCAGCGGCGCCGCGCTCGCGTTTCTCGCGTGCGTCGCGCGCGCGCCGGGCAGCGCCCGGCGACGTCGCCGGCCGGGTACTGCCGACGTGCCAGGCTTTCCCGCTCTAGCGTGCGACCGAGTGGGCAGGCCGCGCGAGCCGACGGCGGCGATCATCGCCGCGCAGAGCAGGCCCACCACGGCGCGGTGCGGCAACCCCGGATTCGACGCCCGCAGAAGCATCATCGCGAGAAGGCGCGATCCGCTGGTCGATACCCCGGGGCCAGTTGAGGCGCCGCGTCCCCACCCTTGGCCAATGTTGCAGCCACTGGTGCCCAGTGGCAGGTGCTCTGCGCTGCGCGAACGGCGTTGCACAGCACGACATCCGGCACGGCAGCCGCGCCAAGTGCGCGTGCACACGCAGGCGCTCCAGTGCGCAACCACCTCGCACCCTCGCATGGAGCGTTGCACGCCCTTACGAAACATGACATCGCAGCGCACATGAAGGGTGTCAAGCCCGGGCACGGTGTGCCGAAACAGTGGCCAACACTGCTCTGTTGCCTGCGATGTACTGGCCGCGCTGGCCCGCGTCGCGTCCGCCTCGCCTGTGGATACCATGATGCGTTCCGGCTTGCTCCGAACCCGTTTGACCGCCAGCCTTTTCACCGTCGCTCTGCTCGCCGCCGCCTGCGGCGGTGGCGACGACGCGCCCCTCGTATCGCAGCTGGCGGTCACGCCGCAGTCCCTCGATTCGTCGTCAGGCGCGGACCCGGCGGCGACTGCCAATGTCTCGCTGACTCCCGATTCGGGCAGCGTCGGCAACGCTGCAAGTGCGCCGGCCTCTGCCGCCGGTTCCACACCGACGGCCCAGAGCCAGGTTGTCGCCAGACCGCGCGCCGCGGGGCCAGCGTCGATTGCTGCCACGGCCGTCGCCATCGACAGTGTCGACATCCTGGCATCGCTGGAACCAGCGCAGCCGTTTGCCGATTCGGGTTGGAAGTGGAGCGCGCAGTGCGCAGGCCAGAACGTCAGCGGTCTAAACCTGCCCGACGCCGGCATGCAGTTCACGGACCTGGGGGACGAGTTCGGTGCACTGCGCTTAGGTCGCGTGGCCGATCCGATGGCGCCCTCGCGCACCGTGTTGTTCGTGCGCGCGAACCTGGCCGATCCGCTGATGTCGGGCGCCCCGCGCTGCGAGGTGGCCACCTCGCCGACCGCAGGCGGCGCACTGCCGGTGGGCAAGCCGATTTGGTTCGCACTCGGCATCAAGCTGCAGAAGTGGGTCGCCACCAGCGATGAACAAATCCTCGCGCAGTGGCACCAGGGTGACGGCTCGATCCCGCTCAACCCGTTCCTTGCCTTGTCTGTCGCAGGTGACAAGGTCAAGGTCATGCTGCGCTACGATGCCAGCTACCCGGTGTCCAAGGCAACGACGACAACCATCGTCGCCTCCAACGCCAACGGCCTGCCCGCCGACCATTGGAGCTATTTCGTATTCAAGGCGCTCATCTCGCCCGACGCGACCAAGCGGCCCTATCTCAAGGTATGGCGTGACGGCGTGCCCATCGTCGACTACGCCGGCCCGTTCGGCTACAACTACCCGGAGTTCAAGCCGTATCTGAAGGTCGGCCACTACCACTGGATCGACCACACCAACCCTTGGCCGGCGACTTCGCCTACGCGCACAGTCTTGCTGCGCACGCCGACGCTGATCAGCGATACGGCGGGCAGGTATACCGAGACGGCCGTGCGCGGCTACGTCGCTGCGCGCTAGACCTGCGCCGCTCGTGCTGCGCCTGTCCCGGGCGTCAACTCGTCGATCAGCGCCTTGGTCTGCCGGATGTTGGCGCGGCTCGAGGCGCCGAAGACGATCGACTCGATGCGCGGCTGCCGGCACACGTAGTCGATCGCCTCGCGCGGCGCGATCGCACCTGAGGCCAGCACCGACATCGCCAGCGGCCTGAACCGCCGCGTGGCGATCGTCTGCTCGTACAGCTCAATGCCGCCGCACATGCGAAAGCCGATCTTGTTGATGTTGGCGCACACGATGGGGTTGTCGATGCCCAGCGCGTCCAGCGCGTCGAGCAGCCTGGGCACGTTCATCGTGATGTAGCCCGGCTCGGCGTTGTACCTGGCTCGCACATGGTCGTGAAAAATGCGCAGGCACTCGTTGAACTGCAGGCCCAGCAATAGATCGGTGATCACGTTCTGCATGAAGATCACCGGCGTCGCCAGGCCGTGGAACATCTTCATCTCGGCGTCGATCAGCAACTGCATGATCGCGGCCACATCCTTGCTGGCCAGCGCCACGCCGCCCTTGAGCATCGCGCTCATCGCGCCGTCCTGCGGCAGGAACAGGCGCAGCGCCTCGATCATGCCGTGCTCGGTCACCGCGTTGGCGTACTTGTGCGCGTACGGCATGCACGGGTAGAAGCGGTAGTCGGGGTAGCGCTCGGGGTGGGCGCGGAAGTGGTCGCAGATCTGCGCCACGCGGTCGTGCGTGGTGCACATGAAGGTGCGGATGCCCTCCTGGTATGCGGCGTCGAGCACGTCGATGATGGCCTGCAGGTCCTGGAAGCGCATCTGCTGCGCCCGCGCCTTCTCCTCGGACATGTGATTGACGCCGAAGAACTGGTTGTCGCCGAAAAGTACGCGGTCCATCGCGGTTGCCTTCAATCCTGAGATACCAACAAAGTGAGCGGCCAAATCAACCGAAGATGCGGCGCAGCAGGCCCTTGGCTGCCGGCGCACTGCTGGTGAGCCCCGCACCCGGCCCGCCACCGCCGCCACTCTCGGCCAGGATCATCGCCACCACGCGGTCGGTCTGCAGCGCCGAGGCGAAGTTGTTCACGCCATCAGTGCGCCGCTGCTCGACGCTCTTGACGAAGTAGTCGATCTGCCCCGAGTACTCCTCACCGCGCAGGTAGAACCAGACCGCCTGGCTCAGCTCGGTGGTGTAGCGCACTGTCCAGCCCGCAGGCGTGTCGGGCAGGTCAGCGTGCGCGTCGCGCAGGTAAATCTGGCACTCCTGCCGATCGGCCGTGACACGGCCATTGCTGCCCCACACCACGACCTTGGTGCTCATCTTGCGAAAACTCTCGTCGCTCCAGTTCACGCACAACTGGCCGCTGGCGCCGCTGCTGTAGTGCAGCGAGCAGTAGACCTCGTCCTCCACGTCGCGCGAGAAGACTCCGTGCCGCACCACACCGCTGACGGCGGCCGGCACACCGGCGACGAAGTTGACCAGGTCGATCGCATGGCAGGCATAGTCGTACAGCGCACCGCCGCCTTCACTCTTGGCCGAGCGCCACGTGCCGCCCTTGGGTCGCAACACCACCGGCCCGTAGGCTTCCGCGCGCACGTGGTGCACGGTGCCCAGCGCGCCCGAGCGCACGACGCGTGCCGCCTCCTGGAAGGCGCCGACGAAGCGGTAGTGGTAGCCCACCTGCGTCACCAGGCCCTGCTGCTCCGCCATCTGCACCAGGCGCTCGCCGTCGGCGACGTCGAGCACGAAGGGCTTCTCGCAGAACACATGCAGCCCGCGCTCCAGCGCCTTGTGCACCATCGCAGCGTGCAGGCGCGACGGCGTCGAGACGACCACCGCGTCGAGCTGCTCGGCCGCCAGCATCGCATCCAGATCGGCGTAGCACTTCAGCCCCGTGTGCTTGCCCAGCACATCGGTCAGGTAGGTCATGCTGTCGCAGGCCGCGACCAGCTCCACCTGCGGATGCGCCCGCACGATGGAAAGATGCGACAGACCCATCTTGCCCAGGCCAATGATGCCGACTCTGACCATACCCACCTCGTAGTGTTCGCGTCGCTGCCCGTCGTGTGGGTCAGCCGCGCAAGATTTCAGCCTTGATCAGCTGGTACGCTTCTCGGCCCTTGTCCAGTAGCACGCGATCCGCGGCCTTGCGCGATGCGCTGGCCAACGCCTGAAGCAGTTGGTTGGCTGTCAGCGCTGGCCGGTGCAGAAACGCGCCGCGCTCCAGCAGGTGCATATCCACGTCGAGCAAGTCATCCTGATAGACCGAGATCGTCGGAACGCCCAATACCGCCATCTCGCGCGTCATGGTGCCGCCCGCGCCGACGAACATGTCGCAATCGAGTGCGATGTCGGCTATGTCCATCGCCGTATCGACGATGCGGATGCCGGAGAAGCGCTGGTCGCGGTAGTGCTCCGCCTGCTTCTTGCCACGCGGCAGGAGCGTGATGTCCACGTGGTCGCGTGTACCAAGCAGCAGGTCGTCCAGGAAGTTGCGCTGACCCTTGTAGTACTGGGCGGTCCAGGGTTCGGGTCGCACATAAACCACAGGCCTGCGTCCCGGCCGCCGCATGGCAGCGGCCTGTGCGAGCCGATCCTGAAGCGACCAGAGATAGATACCCTCCTTCACGCCCGGATAGCGCAAGACCTTCGAAGGTCGGGCCAACTGTCGCTGCAGATTGGCGATGGACAGGAATTCCGGCACCATGATGCGCGATGCGGCCAAGAACGAAGGCACGTTGCCCAGCGCATGCTCGTTGTCGTTCATATAGATCGAGCGTACGCCCAGCAACCGGGCCACCACCGGCGAGTGGAACGAACTCTGCGCGACGGCGACATCGATGCGCAACGGCCTGAGATAGCGGCACAACTGCAGCACACGCACCGGGTAGCCAAGCACCTTGCGGGACAGCTTGGCACCGTAGTGCTCGCCCACCACCTCGTAGCGGAAGCCGTGCAGGTCGAGCAGGTCGATGGTGTTGGCCAACGGGCGGCAGGTGATGATCGCTTCGTGCCCCTCACGCCCCAGCTCGCGAATCAAGCCCGCAAAGAGGTTGATGTGCGGCGAGTTTGAGAGGTCGAACCAAATCCTCATGCTTGCCTCACCGTCGCGTAGATCCGGGCCAGGTGTTCTTCCACAGCGGCCGCCGAGAAGTGCGATTCGACGGTGGCGCGCCCGGCCCGACCCATGGCCTCGCGAAGCGCTTCGTCGCCCACGAGTTCGATCAGCGCGGCCGCTAGGCCCTCGGCGTCGTCCATTGCCACCAACCGGCCGTTCACGCGGTCGCGAATGAGGTCCGGCAGGCCACCCACCGCCGTGGCAACGCAGGGCACGCCCAGACTCATCGCTTCGAGCACGGCCATCGGCAGGCCTTCGAAACGCGAAGGCAGCACGAACACGCTCGCATCGCACAGCAGCGCCGCCTTGGCCTCGCCTTCCACCCAGCCGACGAATCGGACGGCATCGGCGACCCCGAGCGCTGCCGCCTGCGCGTGATAAGGACTAGCGTCACCCTCACCTGCCAGCACGAGGGTCGTCTGGGGAAATCGCGCCACGAGTGCACCGAATGCGCGTATCAACATCGATACCCCCTTGGCTTCCTCCAGGCGTCCCATGAAGACTAGTTGGCAGTGCGCGGGCGGCACGCGTCGTTGCGCAGGAGCGCGCACGAAGTTCGGAAGCACTTCGATGGGAACTGCCCCTGCGTGCCTGCGACGTACCCAGTCGACGCGCTCACGCGACAACACCACGATGACGGCGCTGCGCCGGAGAAGCGTGCCAAACATCTTGCGCCGCAGCGGGCCGCAGCGCTGCCAGATGTAGTCTGGCAACTTGCCGGAGTGAAGATGAAGCACATAGGGCACGCGCGCGACAGCAGCCATTGCGCAGTAGATCGTCTTGCGCCAGAGACTGGTCCCACTGGCCACATGCACGTGCAGCAGCGCGACGCGACCGCGCAGCAAGAGCACGAGCAGTTGCAGCGCACAACGTGCGGCGGCATAAGCGCGTGTCACGACACCACCCGAGACGTAGGACGCAAGGTAGACGACGCGCTGTCGCTCGAAGATCCCGGCACGTTCGTATTCACCGCAAAGGCTCGCAATGCCTCCCCGGCTCGCCAGCGACGGCCCGACCATCACGACGAACTCTTTGCTATCGCGCATTCGGGGTGTCAGAAGTCGTGGCAGTGCGCAAGCTCCTGCGGCGAACAAGCGGCCCCTGCGCACCGTCAACAACCACGCAGGCAGGGCAAAGCTTGAAGGTAGAACCAACGCGCAATTCGATGGCGCACTTGAGGCATGAGGACGTCCAACGGAACATGAAGCGGAGGGGCGGCACGACCTATCGCGCCATTAGCCGCCGGTAGACGCCGCCCAGCGAGGCGGAGAGCGCAGCGTAGCTGCGGGTCGCCTCTATGTACTGTCTTCCGGTGGCCCCCTGCGCGCGGGCGCGTGCCGGGTCGACGAGAAGACGCTGCACCGCGTCGGCCATGGCGTCCGGCCGATAAGGTGTGCACTCGCCGGCGCCGCTCTCTGCAAGCACCGCGGCTTGATCGGGTAGGTCGTTCGCGACCACTGGCAGTCCCAGCGCAAAGTATTCCGCCAGCTTGGTCGGACTGGACACGTCGTACAGCGCCCCGCGAGGAATCATCGACAGCCCCACCTCCGCCTGGGCGACAAGACCCATCGCGGTCTCGGGGTCGACCCATCCGGTGATCGCCACATGGTCGCGTAGTGCAAGCCGCCCGATCTGCTCGTGCAGCGACTCGATGTCGGACGCGGCGGCGGCATCCCCGATCAGCAGCAGCAAGGCCTCTGGAACGTTCGCGCGCAGCCGCGCCATCGCCTCAATCATCAGGCCGGGCTGGCGCACCCTGTCTAGGGCGCCGAGATAGGCAATTACGCGCCGACCCTGAAGTCGGGCGCGCCACTCCGGTGATGGCGGCTGCACGAGCCGAACCGCATCGAGGTCGACCCCCATTGGCACCACGGTCATCCGTTCAGGCGCAATGCCGCGTCCGGCGAACGCGGAGCGCATGGCCGCGCTCTGGACGAACACGTGGTCGGCGCGCGGCAGGACCAGCCGATAGAGCACGACGCCGCCCAGTGCCCCGCGCAGTCGATTGGCGATCCAGCGCATCGGGCGCCGCCACGCGCCGATATGCCGGGCTGCATGGGACCGAAAGTCGGGTTTGGGGTACGACGCCCAGTAGAAGAACGGCACCGTGGCGCGTCGCGCCGCCCACAGGCCCAGCGCACCGGCGAGCACGCGGTCCCGGACCTGCACTGCGTCGTAGCCCTGTCTGGCCATCCGAAACAGCCGCAGATCGTGCCGCAGCAGGACCCACTGCTTGCGCCACTTGCTCGTGGTCGACGGTGCCAGGTCGGTGCGGCCGGCAGGCCAGGGCGCACTTGCCTGCCCCGGCGTGGCCTGTGCGAACAGGTCGCTCAGGATGCCTTCGCGCGGCAGGTACTTGCCGAACAGCACGCGGACATCGGAACGGAAGGTGGGATGTGGCTCTGCGGTGACGAACAAGATCCGGCGCGGCCGGGACGTGCCGTCCAGTCCGTGCTCGGGCGATATAGGTACCGCGCTCATGGTGCGGCCCCGGCGTGCGTAAACGATGCGGCGCCGGCGCACACCGATGAACATGTGGTCCACACGCTGCGTGTCGCAGGCGCGTGCGTCAGGCACTGGCGGGACGTGCCAAGGCCGTACCGGGCCACCGCGTCACGTGCTGCCTGTACCGCGCGGTTGAAAGGCCGACCTGCTGGGCCGCCGGATCGTGCGCCCGCGCGTCGCATACGCTGCTTTCCCGCGATCAGAAGGGGAACCATGGACGTGGCAGCACGGCGTTCACTGCAGCGCGCTCGACGGCTGCAAACGGTTTGGTCAGCACGCCCAATCCCCAGGTACACGCCACCGCTGTCGCGCAGCCGATCGCCAGTTGCACCCCTGCCGCGGGGCTGGCTGTCGGGAGCCCGGCGACGGCAGCGATGGCTACCACCTGCAGCGCGGCCAGTCGGGTGAGCGTCGCCTGCGGCAGCCGATAGGGCAAGCCTGCCCTGCGCAGAATGTGCACCACGACAACCGAGAAGCCCAGATCGGCCACCAAGGCCCCGCCAAGGGACGGCGCGCAGGGTACTCCGGACGCTAGCAGCGCCGCCACGGCGAGCGGGCTCGCGGCCAGCATGAGGCCACCCTTGACGCAGGCGTGCGACTGGTCGGTGGTGTAGGCAACGAGTTCGGCAGTACGGCGATGCGGGAACAGAAGCAGCGATATGGACCAAACGGTCAGCACCGACGCCGCGCCGTCAAAGCCGGCGCCACCGATCGCCGCCGCCACGGCGCTGCCCTGTCCAATCATCACGGCCAGAATCGGCATCGCCGCGACGACGCTGACGCCGAACGCAAGACCGAGCTGAAGGTTCAGCGCAGCAAAATCACGACTCACCGCATAACGTGCCGTCACGCCGGCGCGGATCAGGCTCAGGAAGAGCTCGATGGGCAGGAAGCGGCGCACCTGATCCACCAGGCTGCGCGCAAAGCCAAACGCGCCCGCGGCTTGCGTCCCAGCAAGCGCGCCGATCACGAGCGTCAGCGCAGCCCCGCCCGCAGGCACCACGAGCAGCGTGCTTACATAGGCGTTGCGCGCGAAGCGCACCAGCGTGGCAGCCGGAGGCGGTTGCCACGGCGTGCCAATGGCGTGCGTGGCGTCGGGCACGTGTCTTCGCACCAGCACACGCAGCGCGACGACGCCTACGCACAGCGATAGCAAGGCGGCCAATGCCTCGGCGCCCACCACCCACACCAGTGGCCCGGACGCCGGAGTCGTGCCTGCCGTGTGCGCGAGCCACAGCATGAGCACCAGGCTGCCAGAGCGCATCAGCGTCGCGATCTGTGCACTGCCTTGCGCCAGAAGCAAAGGCAAGAACTGGTCGCGCACGATTCGCGCGCTGCCCTCGAGTACGAAGACCATCGCATAGCCCCCGACGAGCAACCCGTCGGCGATGCCAAGCCGCGGCGCAATGCGCGCGGATAGCGCCGTCACGACCAGTGCGATGGCGATCATCACGGCCGCTTGAGTGGCAAATGCAGACACAAGCAGGCGGCGCAGTTGGTGACGATCACCACGGCTGCGGTACTCCGGCAGATAGCGACCGGTGAGCCAATCGATGCCCAGCGCAGCCAGTGACATCATCACTTCCGCCGCCGCGAGCAGTGCCGCGTAGGCGCCGTAGTGGCGTGCTCCGAGCAAGCGGGCGGTGAGCGCGAACGCCGACAGGGTCAGCACCGAACCGACCAGCTTCCCGGCGAGGAAGTGCCCTGCGCTGCGCTGGATCTTGCGCAGCGAATAGTGACCAGATTGGCTCATCCGGGTGTCCGCTGGCCAAGACCGCCGGCCGATTCAGCGGGCCAGCACGGCGGATGCCGGGGCGGCCGCCCGACCTGCCACGACGCGCTCGGCCGCTATCGCGCCACCGGGCGGCCAGCGCCGCGACGCAAGAGCGACGCCGCCGAAGGTCAGCATCAACAGGGACTGCACGCTCAGCGCATTGAGCGGACTGTCGGTGTAGAAGAGCATGACGCCGAACAACATCAGCGACACGCGCGCACCGACCAGCGCTGCGCGCGCCCATGCGCTAGGCGCGGTTGCGACCAGGTGCCCGGCGGTGCGCCAGGCCAGCCACAGCATCGTAAGCATCAGCGCCATGCCCAGCACACCCAGATCCCACAGGATGCTGGATGCCGCCGAGAAGCCGATCCCGATGTAGCCGTGCTCGCGCGCGACGTGGCCCTGGACGAAGGAACTCGGCGCGAAGTAGGAACTCCCCAACCCGTGTCCGAACAGCCATTGCTGTGGGTTTTCGATCCCATGGTGCGACCACCAATACGCCAATGCCGTCGTGCGGTTCAGGCTGTAGGCGCCGTAGTAGCCGACGTTGCCGAAGTTGTAGTCGATCGTGGCTTGCAGGCGCTGCGCCAGCGTGAGATTGCCCTTTCCGAAGTAGGTGGCGTAGATCCAGAACAGGGCCGCCGTGCACGCCAGGCCAACGACCAGGATTACCAGCGACGCGAAGGGTGCACGGCGGACGTAGCGGCCGAACACCATCAGCAGCATCAAGGGCAGGAAGACCACGACCACTTTGGTTTCGCCAAGGCCCATCGGCACGACCAGCAGTGCCGACAGCAACAAGCACGTCAGGCCACCGATGCGTTGCTCGCGCCACGCCGCCAGCACGAATGCGAGCACGATGGTGAGGAACAGCACCATCGCCGAGCTGTTGCCGCCGGCGAGCAAGGTGGCTTCGAAGGTTCCCGATACGACGTCGATTGGCACGACGCCATTTCCCAGGCCTATGCGCATGGGCACGAGCACGATGCGCTGGTAGAGCGCGAACGGCAATTGCATCACACCGAGCACAAGAAGGAGGCCCACCAGACGCTCGAAGTCGCGCGTGTCGCGCAGCAGCCAGGCACCGGCAAACATCAATCCCCAGAACTGCAGGTAGCGCTTGGCCCCAGCGAGCCATTCGATCAACGTGCTGCCCGCAACCGGTGCGACGACGACGGCGTAGAGCAGGAAGATGAGGCCCACCCAGACGAAGCCTGGCGTCTCCTTGGCGAGCTTCGGACTTGCCAGCAGTTGGATCAGCGCAGCAAAGGTCAGGAAGAACCCCAGCATCGAGAACAACCAGGTCAGCTTAGCCAGCGATGGCAGGAACAGCGACACGAAGCCGGACACGAGCAGCGCGCCGATGACGCACGCCCAGAGTGCCAATCGCGGCGCCATCAAGAGGAACAGGCCCAGCACCAGCCCTGTGAAGACACCGACGACGATGAAGTCTCCGCTGGCCGAGACCAATGCCGCGAGCAGGCAGGCAAACGCGATGACCACGCCGGCGGCGATGGCAGCGGCTTTCGACGGTCGGCCAGGCACCCGAAGCCGAACGGCACCCAGTGGCTTTGCTTGCATCGCGTTTCTGCGGCTTGGGTTTGTCTGCCGCCGCTCGATCAGCCGTGGGCGGCGCCGATGATGAACGCCCGCTGCGCGGGCGCAACTGCAGCGGCGAGGCCAGTAACGAAGCGAGACTGCACGGCAAACGCTTTGTCGGCCTCGTTGTCGATGCTGGACACGCGCACCAGCATGCCGTCGGGGATCACGCCACGCGTGCTGTAGCTGAGCTGTGCGAGCTTCTGCTCGGTGCCACTGACCGCAACGCGGTCACCAACGATCACCCAGTAGGTGATCGGCTCGACGCGCCCGCCCTGCTGTGCGACGAGGTGTCGCACCCTCAGTGCCTGCGGTCCGATGGACAGCACGGCGTTGGCGCTGGACACGATCTGGAAGCCCTGCGCCGGGTAGCACACCTCCGGCCGGTGCGCCCGCGTGGCGTCGGACTGGTCGCCGCCGTAGGCCACGCTGAGCATGATGCGTTCGCCCTGGCGGTTGGCGTAGGTGCGGCTCAGCGTCTGGTTGTAGATCTTGTTGAGTATGGCCTGGGTGTCGGGCGAGATCAGTTGCACCGGCATGCGGTCGTCCATCTTCCAGTCGCCGAAGGCCTTG
>JBBIPS010000050.1:0-13010 GCA_037442725.1 Burkholderiales bacterium
GGTGATGCAGGTGCCGCGCCTGACCAAGATCACGCTCAATATGGGTGTGAGCGAGGCGGTCGCCGACAAGAAAGTGATGGACCACGCCGTCGGCGATCTGACCAAGATCGCTGGTCAGAAACCCGTGGTGACCATCTCGCGCAAGCCGATTGCCGGATTCAAGATCCGGGAGGGACTGGCGATCGGCTGCATGGTGACGTTGCGCGGCGTGCGGATGTACGAATTCCTTGACCGTTTCGTGACCATCGCGCTGCCGCGGGTGCGCGACTTCCGGGGCATCTCCGGACGTTCGTTCGATGGTCGTGGCAACTACAACGTCGGTGTGAAGGAACAGATCATCTTCCCGGAGATCGAGTACGACAAGATCGATGCCATTCGTGGACTGAACATCAGTTTCACCACCTCCGCAAAGACCGACGACGAGTGCAAGGCGCTGCTCGGCGCGTTCCGTTTTCCCTTCAAGAACTGAGGCGAACCGTGGCAAAACTCTCCGTCATCCAGCGCGAAGAAAAGCGCGAGAAGCTGGTCGCCAAGTTCGCCAAGAAGCACGCGGAATTGAAGGCGACCGCCAACGACGCAAAGAAGTCCGACGAGGAGCGCTATCTGGCTCGCCTCGAACTGCAAAAGCTGCCGCGCAACGCCAATCCGACTCGCGTGCGCAACCGCTGTGAGCTGACCGGGCGTCCGCGCGGAACGTTTCGCGCCTTCGGTCTGGGCCGCAGCAAGATCCGCGAACTCGCCTTCATGGGCGACATTCCCGGCGTGACCAAGGCCAGCTGGTGATCCGGCGCACAGGCACGAGCAGGAGATTCCACAATGAGCATGAGTGATCCCATCGCCGACATGCTGACGCGCATCCGCAACGCGCAGTTGGTGCAGAAGGCGGTCGTGGCAATGCCTTCGTCAAAGGTCAAGGTGGCTATCGCCAAAGTCCTGCAGGACGAGGGCTACATCGATGGCTTCAAGGTCAGTGCCGACGGCGCCAAGAGCGAACTCGAAATTGCCCTGAAGTACTACGCCGGACGACCGGTGATCGAACGCATTGAACGCGTCAGCCGTCCCGGGCTGCGTGTTTACAAGGGACGTGATGCGATCCCGCAGGTCATGAACGGCCTGGGCGTGGCGATCGTGACGACTCCCAAGGGCGTGATGACCGATCGCAAGGCGCGCCAGACCGGTGTCGGCGGCGAAGTGCTCTGCTACGTGGCCTGAGCGGCGAAGGAGAGGCAAGAATGTCCCGCGTTGGAAAGATGCCGGTGGCCGTCCCGCAGGGTGTGGATGTGCAGATCTCGGCTGAACAAATCACGATCAAGGGCCCCAACGGCGCGCTGGTTCGCGCCTCCCACCCTCTGGTCACCGTCGTGCGCAGTGGCGCGATGCTCGAACTCGCTCCGGTCAACGGCAGCAGCGAGGCCGATGCCATGAGCGGCACCATGCGCGCACTGCTGGCCAACATGGTCAACGGCGTGAGCAAGGGTTTCGAGAAGAAGCTTGCGCTGGTGGGCGTCGGCTTTCGGGCCCAGGCTCAGGGCAGTCGGCTCAATTTGCAGGTCGGTTTCTCGCACCCGGTGGGCAAGGACATGCCCGTCGGTATCAAGGTCGAGTGTCCGACCCAGACCGAAATCGTGATCAAGGGCGCTGACCGCCAGGTCGTCGGCCAGATCGCCGCTGAGGTGCGGGCGATTCGCCCCCCGGAGCCCTACAAGGGCAAGGGCATTCGCTACGCTGACGAGCGCGTGGTGATCAAGGAAACGAAGAAGAAGTAAGGAGCTGCCATCATGCTGAACAAGAAGGAACAGCGGCTGCGTCGCTCCCGCCAGACCCGCGCCCGCATTGCAAAGCAGGGCGTAGTCCGTTTGGCGGTCTTCCGATCCAATCTGCACATCTACGCCTCGGTCATCTCGGATGACGGGCAGCGGGTACTGGCCTCGGCCTCGACCGTCGAGAAGGAAGTGCGCGAGCAGATCGGCGCGGCGGGCAAGGGCGGCAATTCCGCTGCCGCGGCGTTGGTCGGCAAACGCATCGCCGCAAAGGCCAGGGCCGCCGGCATCGACAAAGTGGCGTTCGACCGTTCGGGTTTCGCCTACCACGGCCGCGTCAAGGTGCTGGCCGATGCGGCCCGCGAAGCCGGCTTGCAGTTCTGAGCACATAGAGGACAACGAAAATGGCCAGGTTTCAACCCCGTGCCCAGACCGAAGCGAACGAGGACGGTCTGAAGGAAAAGATGATCGCCGTCAACCGTGTCACCAAGGTCGTCAAGGGTGGGCGCACGCTGAGCTTCGCAGCGCTGACGGTGGTGGGCGATGGCGACGGGCGCGTCGGCATGGGCAAGGGCAAGGCCAAGGAAGTGCCGGTGTCGGTGCAGAAGGCCATGGACAATGCGCGTGGCGGGCTGTTCAAGGTCGCGCTGAAGAACGGCACCTTGCACCACAACGTGCGCGGTCAGCATGGCGCGGCCAGGGTGCTGCTGGCGCCGGCCGCGGCGGGGACGGGCATCATTGCAGGCGGTCCGATGCGCGCGGTGTTCGAGGTCATGGGCGTAACCGACATCGTGGCCAAGAGCCTGGGCTCGTCGAATCCGTACAACATGGTGCGCGCGACGCTCGATGCGCTCAAGCGTTCGACCACGCCAGCCGAGGTTGCCGCCAAGCGCGGCAAGTCGGTCGAAGAAATATTCAACTGAACGGCGCGCAGCGTCGAATCGCGGCGGAGATTCCCATGCCGGACAAGAAAACTCTCAAGGTCAAGCTCGTCAGGAGCCCGATCGGCTGCCAGCAATCGCACCGGGATACGGTGCGCGGGCTGGGATTGCGTGGTGTCAACAGCGAGCGCGTGCTCGAAGACACCCCGGCCGTGCGCGGCATGATCAACAAGATCGCGTATCTGGTGTTGGTGCTCTAGGGCCCCGACGCTCGACGCCAGGACTGTCACCCATGCAACTCAATACCCTCCAGCCCGCAGCGGGATCCAAGCGTGCCCGGCGTCGCGTCGGCCGCGGCATAGGCTCGGGACTGGGCAAGACGGCCGGTCGCGGCCACAAGGGCCAGCGCTCGCGTGCCGGCGGCTATCACAAGGTCGGTTTCGAAGGCGGTCAGATGCCGCTGCAGCGGCGCCTGCCCAAGCGTGGCTTCAAGTCGCACCAGTTGCGGTACGCCGCCGAGGTCAATCTGAACGACCTGCAACGCCTGGCGCTCGACGAGGTCGATCTGGTCGCGCTCAAGGCTGCAGGGCTGGTCGGCCAGCTGATCAGGAGCGTCAAGGTCGTCAAGAGCGGTGAGCTGTCGCGCAAGGTCGCGCTCAAGGGCATCGCCGCTACGGCCGGAGCCAGGGCTGCCATCGAGGCCGCTGGCGGCACCGTCGCCTGACGCGCTCGGTGTAATCAGGCAAGCACTTTGGCAACCTCGACAAACCAGCTGGCCAGGAGCGGCAAGTTCGGCGACCTGCGTCGCCGGCTCGTCTTTCTGATGCTGGCGTTGGTGGTCTACCGGCTCGGTGCGCACATCCCCGTGCCGGGCATCGACCCCAACCAGCTGCAACAACTCTTCAAGGGGCAGCAGGGCGGCATCCTGAGCCTGTTCAACATGTTCTCCGGCGGAGCACTGTCACGCTTCACCGTGTTTGCATTGGGCATCATGCCGTACATCTCGGCGTCGATCATCATGCAGTTGATGACCTACGTCATTCCGACGCTCGAGGCATTGAAGAAGGAAGGCGAATCCGGTCGCCGCAAGATTACCCAGTACACGCGCTACGGCACGTTGGGCCTGGCGCTGTTCCAGTCGTTGGGCATCGCGCTGGCGCTCGAAGGCTCTGCCGGACTGGTGCTGGCGCCGGGGTTCGGTTTCCGCATGACGACGGTGGTCAGCCTGACCTCCGGGACGATGTTCCTGATGTGGCTGGGCGAACAGGTCACCGAGCGCGGCCTTGGCAACGGCATCTCGATTCTGATCTTCGGCGGCATCGTTGCCGGTTTGCCCAGTGCGATCGGCGGTCTGTTCGAACTGGTGCGAACCGGCGCAATGAGCATTTTCGCGTCGTTGTTCATCATCACGATCGTCATCGCGGTGACCTTCTTCGTGGTGTTTGTCGAGCGGGGTCAGCGCAAGATCCTGGTCAACTACGCCAAGCGACAGGTCGGCAACAAGGTCTACGGCGGACAGTCATCTCACCTGCCGCTCAAGCTCAACATGTCGGGCGTCATCCCGCCGATCTTTGCCTCGTCGATCATCTTGCTGCCGGCCACGGTGGTCGGCTGGATTGCCACCGGTCAGAGCGACAGCATGCTCATGCGCATGCTCAAGGATACGTCGGCGGCGCTCTCGCCAGGGCAGCCGATCTACGTCATGCTGTATGCGGCAATGATCGTGTTCTTCTGCTTCTTCTATACCGCGCTGGTGTTCAACAGCCGTGAAACCGCGGACAACCTGAAGAAGAGCGGCGCCTTCGTCCCGGGCATCCGGCCCGGCGAACACACCGCTCGGCACATCGACCGGATCCTGGGGCGGTTGACGCTGGCCGGCGCCGTCTACGTCACGCTGGTGAGTTTGCTGCCCGAATTCCTGGTGCTCAAGTACAACGTGCCCTTCTACTTCGGTGGCACGTCGCTGCTGATCATCGTGGTGGTCACGATGGACTTCTGGGCGCAGGTGCAGAGCTACGTCATGAGCCAGCAATACGAGTCGCTGCTGAAGAAAGCGAATTTCAAGACGAGTTGAGGGCTTGCCAGCGAGACCATGGCGAGCAAGAAGGCTCGCGAGCAGCTTTCCTAGATGTCGAAAGATGATGTCATCCAGATGCAGGGTGAGATTCTCGAGAATCTGCCCAACGCAACTTTTCGCGTCAAGTTGGAGAACGGACACTTGGTGCTGGGCCACATTTCCGGAAAGATGCGGATGCACTACATCCGCATCCTGCCTGGTGACAAGGTGACGGTCGAGTTGACACCGTACGATTTGAGTCGCGCTCGCATCGTGTTCCGCGCGAAGTGAGTGCAAGAAGGAGAAGTCGATGAAAGTCGCAGCATCGGTCAAGAAGATGTGCCGCAATTGCAAGATCATCCGGCGCCGCGGCGTGGTGCGCGTGATCTGCACCGACCCGCGCCACAAGCAGCGCCAGGGTTGACCCGCCCGCACGCGAAGCAAGCAGACAGAGGATCACCATGGCACGTATCGCCGGCATCAACATTCCGCCACACAAGCACTCCGAAATCGGGTTGACCGCCATCTATGGCATCGGCCGCAGCACGGCGCAGAGGATCTGCGAAGCGGCGGGCATCGCCCGCTCGAAGAAGATCAAGGATCTCAGCGACGGCGACCTGGAGAGGATTCGCGAGGAAGTCAACAAGCTGACGATCGAGGGTGACCTGCGTCGCGAGTTGTCCATGAACGTCAAGCGGCTGATGGATCTGGGCTGCTATCGCGGCTTGCGCCATCGCCGCGGCCTGCCGGTCCGCGGCCAGCGCACGCGCACCAACGCCCGCACCCGCAAGGGTCCGCGCAAGGGTGCGGCCATGCTGAAGAAGTAGGCCCCTGAAGCAATCATCGAGACACGACATGGCCAAAGCACCCGTCAATACCGCGGCGCGCCGCGTGAGCAAGAAGATCCGCAAGAACATCGCGGACGGCATCGCACACGTTCACGCCTCGTTCAACAACACCATCATCACGATCACCGATCGCCAGGGCAGTTCGCTCGCCTGGGCCTCGTCGGGCGGCCAGGGTTTCAAGGGCTCGCGCAAGTCGACCCCGTTCGCCGCCCAGGTGGCCGCAGAGGTGGCAGGTCGCGCTGCGCAGGAGCAGGGCATCAAGAACCTGGACGTGCGGATCAAGGGCCCCGGCCCTGGCCGCGAATCGTCGGTGCGTGCCCTGGCCGCTCTTGGCATTCGCATCAACACGATCAGCGACGTGACGCCGGTGCCCCACAACGGCTGCCGTCCTCAGAAGCGTCGCCGTATCTGAACGCAACCGGCCCGACCCGTACTGACCTTGCGACGTCGATGTCGCCAAGTTTCATAGCTTTCCGCCAGCCTGCGGGTGCTTCGCACCCGCAGGCGACTTCGTCGAAGGCGCCCCGTCTCGCGGCTCGGCCGCGGCATCGGGACCAGGCGACGACCAAGCCCACCGTCTGAGCGCCCCGAACAATACCCGCCAGACTCGCGCGACTCCAGCCTCGCGTCAGGAACACATCTAAGGACACACCGTGGCACGCTATCTGGGACCGAAGGCCAAGTTGGCCCGCCGTGAAGGTACCGATCTCTATCTCAAGAGCGCCCGTCGCGCGATCGGCGACAAGGCCAAGTTCGATGTCAAGCCCGGCCAGCACGGCCGCACCTCCGGCTCGCGTACGTCGGATTTCGGTCTGCAGCTGCGCGAGAAGCAGAAGGTCAAGCGCATGTATGGCGTGCTCGAGCGCCAGTTTCGTCGCTACTTTGCCGAGGCCGAGCGCCGCAAGGGCAACACGGGTGCGAACCTGTTGTTCCTGCTCGAGTCGCGGCTGGACAACGTGGTCTATCGCATGGGCTTCGGGTCGACACGCGCCGAGGCGCGCCAGCTGGTGTCGCACGAGGCGATCCTCGTCAACGACCAGCCGGTCAACATCGCGTCCTACCTCGTCAAGGTCGGCGACAAGATCAGTCTGCGCGAGAAGGCCAAGAAGCAGTTGCGGGTCAACGATGCTGTCAAGCTGGCCACGTCGATAGGCATGCCGGCCTGGGGCGAGGTCGATGCCACCAAGTTCGAAGGCGTGTTCAAGAAACTTCCCGATCGCGACGAATTCGGCGCCGAGATCAACGAATCTCTGATCGTCGAGTTGTACTCGAGGTAACACGACCGGCAACGCGCTGGCGACCTGAGCGTCGTCGGCCACGGCGGTCGCTTCGCGTGCCGGGCACGGAGCGAACCCGAATCCCGCCCGGCATGGTCCGCCAGCCTTATCGGTGTAACGAGCCGAGGGTATTGAGAGGAACAGGACTCGATGCAAACCAATCTGCTGAAACCCAAGACCATCCATGTCGAGCCGCTCGGCGACCATCGTGCCAAGGTCACCCTGGAGCCCTTCGAGCGCGGCTACGGGCACACGCTGGGCAACGCGCTGCGTCGCGTCCTGTTGTCGTCGATGGTGGGTTACGCGCCGACCGAGGTCACGATCGCCGGCGTGCTGCACGAGTATTCCACCGTCGACGGCGTCGCCGAGGACGTCGTGCACATCATGCTCAATCTGAAGGGCGTGGTGTTCCGGCTGCACAATCGCGACGAGGTCACGCTGGTGCTGCGCAAGGAAGGCGAGGGCCCCGTCACGGCCGGTGACATCCAGACACCGCACGACGTCGAAATCATCAACCCCGAGCTCGAGATCGCGCACCTTGCGCAGGGCGGCAAGCTCGACATGCAGATCAAGGTCGAGAAGGGGCGTGGCTACGTTCCGGGCAATCTGCGCCACTATGGTGACGAACCGACCAAGTCGATCGGACGCATCGTCCTCGACGCCTCGTTCTCGCCCGTGCGCCGCGTCAGCTACGCGGTGGAGAACGCGCGCGTCGAGCAGCGCACCGATCTCGACAAGCTGGTGATGGAGATCGAGACCAATGGCGCGGTCTCGCCCGAGGAATCGATACGCGCCTCCGCCAAGATCCTGGTCGAGCAGATGGCGGTGTTCGCCAACATCGAGGTCGGCGACCTGAGCGGCGTGTTCGAGCCACCCCAGCAGCGCCAGACGCCGTTCGACCCGATCCTGCTGCGCCCGGTCGACGAACTCGAGCTGACGGTGCGCTCGGCCAACTGCCTGAAGGCCGAGAACATCTACTACATCGGCGACCTGATCCAGCGCACCGAGACGGAGTTGCTCAAGACCCCGAACCTGGGGCGCAAGTCGCTCAACGAGATCAAGGAAGTGCTGGCCTCGCGCGGGCTGACGCTCGGTGCCCGGCTCGAAAACTGGCCGCCGCAGGGTCTGGACAAGCGCTGAGGCCTGGCCGCACGGCGAGATCTGTATCGCCTCTGTGAGTGCACGCCCCGGTACCTGACACGGCCGGGGTTCGATAACGAAAGGAAAGCACCATGCGTCACCGTCACGGACTGCGCAAACTCAACCGCACCAGCGAGCATCGCCAGGCGATGCTGCGCAACATGTGCGTCTCGCTGCTGCGGCACGAGGCGATCAGGACGACGGTTCCCAAGGCCAAGGAGCTGCGGCGCGTCGTCGAGCCGTTGATCACGCTGGGCAAGTCGCCCAGCCTGGCCAATCGCCGCCTCGCGTTTGCGCGGCTGCGCGACCGGGACATCGTGACCAAGTTGTTCGCTGAGCTCGGCCCACGTTACCAGGCCCGGCCGGGCGGCTATACGCGCATCCTGAAGATGGGCTTTCGCGTGGGTGACAACGCACCGATGGCCTTCGTCGAGCTGGTCGACCGCGTCGAGCCGGTGGCGGCAACAGAACCTGCCGAAGTCACGGCGGCGTAGTTCGAGCGGGCGTCTGCCGCCGACCCAGGGCCGGCATTCGCTGGCCCTGTCGCGTTGGCCGGGTTGCATCGATGCAGGCCGAACGATCGGCAGCATCCTTCGACCCGGCTCTCAAGCAAGTGTGGCTGCGCCACTTTGCTTGAACCCCCGCGGGGGGCGGGCTGGGCGCAGCCCGGCCCTGGGGGCGCTCTCAAGCAAGTGTGGCTGCGCCACTTTGCTTGAACCCCCGCGGGGGGCGGGCTGGGCGCAGCCCGGCCCTGGGGGCGCCCTCAAGCAAATGTGGCTGCGCCACTTTGCTTGAACCCCCGCGGGGGGCGGGCTGGGCGCAGCCTGGCCCTGGGGGCGCTCAGAACCTCCAGGCTGATGCTTGCCGCGCCTTCGACTCATTGCGAAACTGACGACGACGCAGTCCTGAAGGCCGCGCAGCATCGACGACCCGGGGCCGTCACCGGTCACGGTGCAACAGCGAGAGGGACATCGCCGGCTTCGGCCTTCAACCGGCCAAGGTGATCGTCACCAACCAGGTCCGCGCCGCTTGCTGGCGCCGCCGTCTGCCACATTTCGAGCTGCCGTCACGACAGTGCGGGAGTCGGGTCGCTGGCGCTGCTTCTGCGATCCGACGCGAGAACCTAGGGTTTTCGAGTGCATGCAACAATCGTCCACCCCAGCCCGAGAGACGCGGCCACCGGGTGCCTGCGCGCCGGCGCGGGGCCCGCGCCAGCGCGCAGCTGCCTTGATGCCCGACCCACTGATCGAGATCGACCACGTCACGTTTGGCTACGACGCCAGTCGCACCATCCTGGACGACGTGAGCCTGAGCTTCGCGCGTGGCAAGGTCACAGCGATCCTCGGCAGCTCGGGCTGCGGCAAGACGACGCTGATGCGGCTGATCGGCGGCGTCCATGCGGCCACGCAGGGCAAGGTGGTGTTCGACGGTGAACGGGTCGACGTGCGCGACCGGCCCCGGCTCTACCGGCTGCGGCGGCGGCTGGGCATGCTGTTCCAGTTCGGCGCGTTGTTCACCGACCTGAGCGTCTTCGACAACGTCGCATTTCCGCTGCGCGAGATGACCGACCTGCCCGAGCCGCTGATCCGCGACATCGTGCTGATGAAGTTGAACGCGGTGGGTCTGCGCGGCGCGGCGCGACTGAAGATCGCCGAGGTCTCGGGCGGCATGGCGCGGCGCATCGCGCTGGCGCGCGCGATCGCGCTCGACCCCGAGCTGATCATGTACGACGAACCGTTCGCCGGGCTCGATCTGGTCTCGATGGGTGTGACCGCCAAGCTGATCCGCACGCTCAACGACGTCACCGGCGCCACCTCGCTGCTGGTGTCGCACGACGTGCCCCAGTGCATGGCGATCAGCGACCATGTGGTGCTGATGTCCGGCGGCGGACGCATCGTCGCGCAGGGCGCGCCTGCCGATCTGATGGCCAGCGCCGAGCCCGAGGTGCGGCAGTTCGTGCATGGCGAGCCGGACGGCCCGGTGCGCTTCCACTACCCGGCGCCGCCGATCGCCGACGACTTCGGCCTCGGGGCGACGCCGTGAACTGGGTCGCCGCGCTCGGTGCCCGCACGCTGGCCGTGCTGCGCGGCTTCGGCCATGCGGCGCTGTTCTTCGTCGACCTGTTGCGCGCGCTGCCGCCGGCACTGCGACGCTTCGACCTGGTGGTGGTGCAGATCCACGCCATCGGCAACCGGTCGCTGGTCATCATCCTGGCCTCGGGCATGGCGGTGGGCTTCGTGCTGGCGTTGCAGATGTACTACGCGCTGGTCAAGTACGGCGCGGCCGAATCGCTCGGTCTGGTGGTCAACCTCTCGCTGGTGCGAGAACTCGGGCCGGTGGTCACCGCGCTGCTGTTCGCCGGCCGCGCGGGTACCTCGCTGACCGCCGAGATCGGCCTGATGAAGGCCGGCGAGCAGATCGCCGCTCTGGAGCTGATGGCCATCGACCCGCGCTCGCGCGTGCTGGCGCCGCGCATGCTGGCCGGCATCGTCTCGATGCCGCTGCTGGCCATCCTGTTCTCGGCCATCGGCATCATCGGTGCCTGGGTGGTCGCGGTCGGGTTGATCGGCATCGACCCGGGCAACTTCTGGTCGATCCAGCAGAACGGCGTCGATGCCTGGCGCGACGTCGGCAACGGCGTCGTCAAGAGCGCCGTGTTCGGTGTCATCTGCACCGCCGTCGCGCTCTACCAGGGTTACGAGACCGAGGCCACCCCCGAAGGCGTGGCCTACGCCACCACCCGCACCGTGGTGACCTCGTCGCTGGCGGTGCTGGGCATGGACTTCATCCTCACGGCGCTGATGTTTTCGACACCCTGACCCCGGAGCGGACAAGATGAACAAGAGAAGCATCGAGATCCTGGTCGGCCTGTTCGTCCTGCTGGGGCTGGCCGCGCTGGTGTTCGTCGCGCTGCGGGCGGCCAACCTGACCAGCTTCAGCAACGGCGACGGCTATCGGTTGAGCGCACGCTTCGACAACATCGGCGGCCTCAAGGTGCGTGCACCGGTGCGCTCGGCTGGCGTCGTCGTCGGGCGCGTCACCGCGATCAGCCTGGACACCAGGACGTTCCAGGGCCTGGTGACGATGGAGATCAGGCACGGCTTCGATTTCCCGAAGGACAGCTCGGCCAAGATCCTCACTGCCGGCCTGCTCGGCGACCAGTACGTCGGGATCGAGCCCGGCGGCGACGACAAGAACCTGGCAGCCGGCGACACCATCAGGCAGACGCAGTCGGCGGTGGTGCTGGAGAACCTGATCGGCCAGTTCCTGTTCAGCAAGGCGGCCGAGACCGGTGGCGACGCGGGAGCGAAGAAATGAGCCCGTCCCGATTCGTCGCGGCCCTGCTGCTGGCCGCGGGTCTGCTGGGCGCGGGCGGATGCTCCAGCCTGAGGCCGCGCAGTTCGTCGCAGGCGGCGGCCAGTACCGGGCCGACCACCGAGCACTCGGACCCGTGGGAGCGCTTCAATCGCAAGGTCTTCGCCTTCAACGACGCCGTCGATGCAGCGGTCATCAAGCCGGTCGCGCTGGGTTACCTGGCCGTGCTGCCCGAGTGGCTGCGCACCGGCATCGACAACATGTTTGGCAACCTGGGCGACGTCTGGTCGGCCGTCAACCTGGTGCTTCAGCTCAAGCCGCAGGCTGCGCTCGAGACCGGCATGCGCGTGACCACCAACACGGTGTTCGGCCTGGCGGGATTTCTCGACATCGCCGACGAGATGGGGTTGGAGCGCCGCTCGGCCGAGGACTTCGGCCAGACGCTGGGCCGCTGGGGCATGCGCAGCGGCCCGTATCTGGTGCTGCCGCTACTCGGGCCGTCGACGCTGCGCGATGCGGCCGCGCTGGCGCTGGACTACAAGGCTGCGCCGTCGCAACTCGTCTTCGACGAGCCGCGCGATCGCAACAGTGCCACTGCGCTCGGTCTCGTCAACACCCGGGTCAAGCTGCTCAACGCGTCGCGCGTGCTCGACGACGTTGCGCTCGACAAGTACATCCTGCTGCGCGACGCGTACCTGTCGCGCCGGCGCAGCCAGATCTACGACGGCGAGCCGCCCGACGAGCCCGAACCGGCGGCCCAGCCGGCGCTCGAGCCGGTGCCGGCGAAGTGAACCGCGCTGCGCCGTCGGGCGTTGTAGTGGACGCAGCGTCGTCCGTCTGTGGGTGGCCGCTGCAGCGGGCCGAAACTTCGAAAGGATGACCTGATGATGCGACGTACCCTGATCTGCGTGCTCGGCGTCGCGGCCGCGCTGCTGACCTCGACCTGGGCCGTGCCGGTGCATGCCCAGGCGCAGGCCGCCGACGCCTTCGTGCGCGAGCTCTCGAACGACGTCATCGACGCGGTCAAGGCCGACAAGGCGGTCCAGGCCGGCGACGTGGCGCGCATCCGTGCGCTGGTCGACGCCAAGGTGATGCCGTCGGTGGACTTCCAGCGCATGATGGCGATGTCGGTCGGCCCGCAATGGCGCGGCGCCACGCCCGGGCAGCGCGCGCGCATGCTCGAGGAATTCAAGATGCTGATGATCCGCACCTACGCCGGCGCGCTGACGCAGGTGAAAGACCAGACCGTCACCGTCAGGCCGCTGCGTGGCGCGGGCAACGGCGATGGCGATCTGGTGGTGCGCACCGAAGTGCGAGGCAAGGGCGAGCCGATCCAGCTCGACTACCGGCTCGAGAAGGCCGGCGACGGTTGGAAGATCTACGACGTCAACGTCGGCGGCTTCTGGCTCGTCGAAGCCTACAAGGGCCAGTTCGCCAAGGACCTGAGCAGCGGCGGCCTGGATGCGTTGATCGCGCGGCTGGCCGAGAAGAACAAGTCGCTGGCCTCGGCACCGAAGAGCTGAGCGATGGCCGCGATCATGCTGCCGGCCGTGCTGACGATGGGCGAGGCAAGTGCTGCGCTGGAGCGGCTGCAGCAGGCGATCGCAGCCGACGCGGCGCCGGTGCTCGACGCCGCGGCGCTGCGCACGCTGGACAGCTCGGCGGTGGCTGTCCTGCTCGAGTGCCGCCGGCTGGCGCGCGCTGCCGGCAAGCCGCTGCAACTGGTCGCTGCG
>JBBIPS010000051.1:0-12937 GCA_037442725.1 Burkholderiales bacterium
GCCAGCGCGTCGGCGCGCCCGTCGACCAGCGCCAGCCGCTGCGTGTAGGCGATGAAGGCTGAATTCGACGCCGCCTGCAACGCGCGGCGTATCTGCGCCTCGCCCGCGCCCGCCGTGCCGTCGTCGAGCAGCCCCTGGTACAGGTTGCGGTAGAACGCGTCGGGCTCGACGCGCAGGCGGAAGGTGAGCGCGACGGCGCCGCCGGCGCGCGGTGCGCGGTAGGTGAAGACCGCCTGCGCGCCCGGTGCGATGCGCGTGTCGGCGATTTCGCGGGCGAGGTCGGGACTGACCTGGCGGCTGATCTCGTAGCGACGCAGCGTGCCGGGCAGCGTGCGGCCGGCGGCGTCCTGCTGGTCGGCCTCGGCGAAGACGCGCGGCGTGACGTAGGTCGGGAAGTAGTGGCCGGCGCCGTCGTTGCGCAGGCGCATCTCGGCCGTCAGCCTGCCGCCTGCAGCCTGCACGCCGGGCAGCTCGATCGTGACGGCGCGGCGCACCATCTCCGGGTCATGGATGCCGCGCCACAGGTGGCGGCGATCGGGCATGTGGCAGGCCTGGCAGCTGCGGCCCTCGCGCGCGTGGCGGCTCGACTTCCATTCCTCGACCGTGTTCTCGAGCAGCTTGCCGTTCAGTGCGTAGTCGCCCGGCTCGAACTGATGGCAGGGGGCACAGAAGTTCGCATCCTCGAACGCGCGCGCACCGGTCCAGCCCTGGTGCGGCCAGGCGGCGGTGTCGCCGGCGGGAGCGCTGCCGTCGCGCCGCAGCGGGCCGTAGACCTTGCCGGCGCGCAGGTGGCAGCCGGCACACAGGAGTCCGTGTTCGTCGAGCCGGACGGCCGCATCCTGGCCTGGCGGGACATCGGTGGACAGGCTCGTCGCCAGCGCATCGGCCTGTTCGGCCAGTGGCGCGTGGCACCTGATGCAACTCTCGGCGGCCGCCGGGTCGGCTGCGGCCAGCGTCACCAATTGGCCGGCGACGCCGGGTCCCATCGCGCGGCTGTGCAGACTGCCGCGCCAATCCGCGTGCTGCGCGGCATGACAGGCGCCGCACGCGGCGGGGTCGAGCGTGGCGAGCGCGGACGGCGCGCCGGAGCCGGCGGCTGCGGCGAACTGTGGTGCAAATGGGCGCGCCCAATGGCGCGCGAGAAAGGCTGCATTCGACGACGCAGTGGGTGCCGGGGCCGCGACCGTCGTTGCCTCGACCGTTGGGCTGCCGGGCCGGTCACACGCGGCCAGACCGAGCATCAGCAGGCTGGCCAGCGCGAAGAGCCTGACGCCGTCGAGGCGGCCTCGAAGGGGTTGTGCCGTTGCGCGCCGCTCGACGCCGCGGGTGGCGTTGTGTCCACCCGGCAGACGCCCACGCCAAGCCGCACCGATGGAGCGC
Source organism: Burkholderiales bacterium (assembly GCA_037442725.1). Taxonomy (GTDB): domain Bacteria; phylum Pseudomonadota; class Gammaproteobacteria; order Burkholderiales; family Burkholderiaceae_C; genus Pseudaquabacterium. The sequence goes on from JBBIPS010000051.1 coordinate 1,381, forward strand.
TGACACAGCATGCCGGCGCTCCGTCTATGGCGCAGCAGTGGGCGCCCGGTTCAGCTCACTTCTTGGCGGCGCAGGGGTTCTTCGCTGCGCACGGATTCTTGGCGGCGCAGGGGTTCTTCGCGGCGCAAGGATTCGCGGCCTTGGCCTTGGCCTTGACCTTGGCTGCCGGCTTGGCCTTGGCCGCGCACGGGTTCTTGGCTGCACACGGGTTCTTTGCCGCGCACGGGTTCTTGGCTGCGCACGGGTTCTTGGCTGCGCACGGATTGGCGGCGGCCACCACGGTGGCCTCGGGTGTGGCGGCATTGACCACGGGGGCCGCGGCGAGCGCCAGCAGCGTGGTCAGCAGTGCGGCGTGGACGGTCGGGAACTTCGAGCTCATGGTGGATTCCTTGAAAGGTTGACGGGTGGAGCGGGAAGGGGCCGGCGCGATGACGGGGTCGACGCGTCGGATTGTCTCTCGCCTCGCATCTGACGGACGGCGCCCCGGCTTCTTACAGGCCGGTCCGGAGCCTGCATCGACCAGCGGAACCATTGCGTCGGCACGCGCCGGTACACGGCGCCGGGCCGATCGGCGAATTCAAGCCGCGTGCCACGCCACGAGCGCCCGCACCGCCGTGTCGCGCACGAAGCGTGCGATCAGCTCGGCGTCGGCCTGCGGCTCGAGGTCCGCCGCCGAGCCCTGCCCGCCGGTGGGCGCCGCCTGCAGCAGCCGGTCGTCATGGCCGGCCTCGAGGCGGTAGCCGGCACCGCAGTTGCGGCAGAACAACGCGTCGCCCTCGCGCTGTTCACGCCGGACGACGAGCCCGGCATCGCACATCCGGCAGCGTTGCAGCGGGATGCCGTCGTCGCTGTGGCCGGCGATGTGCTCGAGCAGCCCGTCGGCACCGAGCGCGACGAAGTGGCGCACGAGCGACGCGTCGAACTGGCTCGCGGCGTGCGTCTCGATGATCGCCAGTGCGGCGGCGATCGGCAGGCCCGCCCGGTAGGGGCGGTTGCTGGTCATCGCGTCGAAGGCGTCGCAGATGCCGACGACACGCGCCGCCAGCGGGATGTCGGGGCCGGCGACGCCGTGCGGGTAGCCGCGGCCATCGGGCCGTTCGTGATGCAGCAGCACGGCGTCGCGCACCAGGGCGGCGAGCGGGTGCCCGGCGAGCAGGCGCGCACCGACGTCGGGGTGCGTCCTGACGATGGCGAACTCGTCGTCGGTCAGCTTGCCGGGCTTGCGCAGGATCGCGTCGGCAACGCCGATCTTGCCCAGGTCGTGCAGAAAGCCGCCGATGGCGATGCGCGCACCTTGCTGCGGCGTCAGTCCCGCCTGTTCGCACAGCAGCGCCGCATAACGCGACACGCGCCAGAGGTGGCCACCCGTGTAGGGGTCGCGTGCCTCGACCACCCAGGCCAGCGCGAGCAGACTGGCCAGCACCTGCTCGCGCTCGTCCTGCGCTGCCGCGGAGGCGGGCGCCGGTGCGCCGCCGTGGCGGGCAAAGAACTGCATCAGTCCCATGATCGTCTCCAATGGTGCGCTGCGGCCTCGATCGCGTCGCAGCGGCCGACGCCAGCGGTCTCGTGCAGCGTCACCGCCGTCCGCGCGGCCAGCGCAGCGAGCTCGATCGCGCAGGCGTCGACCGGGCAATGGCCGGCGATCCACCCCGGCGGCATGCCCGAGCCGATCCGGCGTCGACTGGGCGTGGCGAGGTCGACGTCGCAGCCCGCCGGTGGCGGCCCGGCCCGCTCGGCGAGCACCTTGACGTCGGGGTGACCATCGCCCAGCCGCCGCCGCTTCATGGGGCATCCTCCGGGGCCAGGCTGCGCAGGCGCGCCAGGTCGGCGGGCCGGTCGACATCCCACAGCGTCTCGAGTTCGCGCACCTGCAGGCCCAGCGCGCGTGCACGCGAGCGCGTCTGCGCCATCACCCCGGGCGTGCTCCAGCTCATGTCGGTGAACAGCGCAGGCTGCGGGCGGCGCAGCCCGACCAGCACATAACCCCCATCCTCGGCGGGGATGAACACCGCGTCGTCGCCGTCGACCAGCGCCTGCGCGGCCCGACGCAGGTGCACCGGCCGCAGCGCCGGGCAGTCGGTGCCGACGAGCAGCAGCGGACCCTGCGCGCAGTGCACGCGGAAGGCGGTGTGCATGCGCGCGCCGAGGTCCCCGCTGGCCTGCACCAGGCAGGCCACGCCGGTCGAGGCGCGCAGCGCGCGGAAAAAGCGATGGCGCGCGTCGGGCGTGCACCACAGCGTCACCGCGCCGAGCCTGGCGCTCTGCGCGCTGCGCAGCGTCGCGAGCGTGAACTGGCGCTGCAGCCGGGCCGCGCCGCGCGCGCCGAGCGCCGGGATCAGCCGTGTCTTGGCCAGCCCCGGCAGCGGTGCCTTGGCCAGCACGGCGATCTGCACCGGGCCCGGTGGGGCGGTCATGTCGATGCCGGTGGCAGCCATGGTGCAGCCGGATCAGCGCCGAGGCCCGAGGGCGTCGCGGGTCTGCGCCTCGCCCCAGCGCTGCGCCCCGGCTCCGGTGGTGAGGACCTCGTGTCCGCCGCCCTCGTCGCTGAACGCAGGGTCCGGTTCGCTCATCCGCCCGCTGGCCGAGGCCGGTGGGGGTGAGGGCATCCCGGGGCGGTGGGTGGGCGCTTGCGGCTCGGCGCCGACTGCGTAGCGCCGTGCCAGCCGGGCCGGATCGGCGCCGAAGAAGTAGGCCAGCCGCAGCCGCCACATCAACGCGATGGTGCGCCAGACACCGTGCCGCTCCCAGCGCCGCGCCGAGGTGGTGACGCGCTCGCGCAGGCAGGCCGGCGGCCCGTGCCGCCCGAGTGCTCGCGACAGCGCGATGTCTTCCATCAGCGCGATCGGGGCATAGCCACCGACGGCGCAGAACAGTTCGTGGCGCACGAAGATGCCCTGGTCGCCGGTGGCGATGCCGGTCCAGCGCGAGCGCAGGTTCATCAGCGCGGCGACGACGCCGAGCAGCGGCCGGGTGCTGTCGATGCGGACGTCGAATCGACCCCAGGCGTGGCGGCCGCGCAGCGCGCCGCGCACCAGCGCGTCGGCATCGCGGGGCAGCCGCGTGTCGGCGTGCAGGAACAGCAGCACGTCGGCCGGGCAGGCCGCCGCGCCGGCATTCATCTGCGCGGCCCGGCCGCGCGGCGCGAGCAGGGCCATGTCGGCGTGTGACCGCGCGATGGCCAACGAGTCGTCACGGCTGCCCCCGTCGACGACCACGACCCGTGCGCCGCGGCGGCGCAGCGGCTGCAGGTCGCCCAGGCGCGCCGCGAGCTGTCCGGCCTCGTCGAGCACCGGGACGATGATGCACAGCTCGGGTCTCATGGCGGGGGCGACGCGCCAGCGGGCAGTGCCGGCAGCATGGCCGCACCGGCCGGCGCAGCGTCGTCCCAGCGCAGCTTGCGGTGGTCGAAACCTGCAGCCAGCGTCGGCTTGATGACCTCGAAGTACGGCGAGACGTCGAAGTCGCGCGGCACGAACAGGCTGTGGTGGCGCAGGCGGTAGATTTCGTCCATGCACGCCGGGCACATCGGATCGTTCGCCGGCACCGATTCGACCACCGGCAGGATCGGATAGCGCACCGACTGGAAGGCCTGTGCGATCAGCGTCGAGCAGATGGCCCGGGTCGGGTCCCCGCTGCCGAGCGCCAGCATGCGACGGCGCCAGCGCTGCGGCACCGGCGGTGTCGGGAACAGGTAGCGCGCCAGGTCGACCACGTTCTTGATGTCGTACTGCTGGCCCAGACGCGCCATCACGAAGCCGATCAGCGCGTCGATCTCTGCCGTGCCGAGCCCGACCGGCCGGCAGACGCGGCAGTGCAGGCCGGCGAACTCGGCCACGCCGACGGCGCGCACGCCGTCGCGGATGTCGGCCTCGAGGAAGCCGCGCGGCACGCCCTTGGCGTCGACCAGACCGGTGACCGCACCGGCATACAGCGCGGCATGCGACCAGGTCGACTGCGTCAGATACTTGATCGCGACGCTGATCCGGGCCTGACCTTCGACCAGCACCACGTCACCCGGCCGCAGGCAGGCCATGAGCTTGTCCGGATCGGTCGGCGCGGAGATGCCGTGGACGTGGCTGGTGTGGTTCAGGTAGTCGCTCAGGCGCCGACCGAGCCAACCTGCGATGCCGCCGACGATGCCAGCCATGCCCGCCTGCCCCGATCTAGCCGCGCCGCCAGGCGTGGAAGCGCTCGACCCAGGCCAGCAGGGCCAGCGGCGCGTGCGCGCGCTTCCAGTTGCCGGCGGCGTACTTGTTGGCCTCCGACAGCGTCGGGTAGGTGTGGATGGTGCCCAGGATCTTGTTCATGCCGAGACCGTGCTTCATCGCCAGCACCCACTCGGCGAGCAGCTCGGCGGCATGCTCGCCGACGATCGTCACGCCCAGGATGCGGTCCTTGCCCGGCACCGTCAGCACCTTGACGAAGCCGTGCGCTTCGCCGTCGGCGATCGCGCGGTCGAGTTCTTCGAGCGGGAACCGCGTGACCTCGCAGGGCACGCCCTTCGCGCCGGCCTCGGTCTCGTTGAGGCCGACACGCGCCACCTCGGGTTCGACGAAGGTGGCCCACGGGACCACGCGGTAGTCGGCGCTGAACTTCCACAGCGGGTCGAACAGCGCATTGACCGCGGCATGCCACGCCTGGTGCGCCGCGACGTGCGTGAACTGATACGGTCCGGCCACGTCACCGGCGGCGTAGATGTTGGGAAAGCTCGTCTGCAGGAAGCCGTTGACCGCCACCGTGCCGGCGGTGGCCACGCCCAGCTCTTCGAGCCCGTAACCCGCGAGATTGGCGACTCGTCCGACGGCCACCAGCAGGGCGTCGAAGGCGATGCGGACCTCGCGACCCTGGTGCGAGGCGACGAGCCACTTCGTGCCGCCCTCGACCTCGATGCGTTCGGCCTTGTGGCCGACGAGCACCTCGATGCCCTCGGCGCGCAGGCGCCCGGTGACGAGCTCCGAGACGTCGGGGTCCTCGCGCAGCAGGATGCGCGGCGCCATCTCGACCTGCGTGACCTTGCTGCCCAGGCGCGCGAAAGCCTGCGTCAGCTCGGAGCCGATCGGCCCGCCGCCGAGCACGACGAGCCGTGCCGGGCGCTCGCGCAAGGCCCAGACGTTGTCCGACGTCAGCACCTCGACCTGTTCGATGCCCGGGATCGGCGGCACGAAGGGGCGCGCGCCGGCGGCGACGACGATGGCGCGCGTCGTCAGGCGCTGGGTGCGGCCGTCGGCGTGCGTGATGTCGACCTCCCAGGGCGAGACGATGCGGGCCGTGCCTTCGGCGATGTCGACGCCCAGGCCGGTGTAGCGCTCGACCGAATCGTGCGGCTCGACCGCCGCGATGACACGCTGCACGCGCTGCATCACCTCGGCGAAGTCGACGTCGGCCGACGCGCCGCGCACGCCGAACTCGGCCGCGCGACGCACGTCCGAGACGAGCCTGGCCGAACGGATCAACGCCTTGGACGGCACGCAGCCGGTGTTCAGACAGTCGCCGCCGAGTCTGTTCTGTTCCACCAGCGTGACCCTGGCCTTGATCGCCGCGGCGACGTAGGCCGTGACCAGTCCGGCCGCGCCGCCGCCGATGACGATCAGGTTGCGGTCGAAGTGCGCCGGCCTGCTCCACCTGGCGTAGACCTTCCTGGCCTGCACCCGTTCGACGGCCTTCCGGGCGACGAGCGGGAAGATGCCGAGCAGCGCCAGTGATCCCAGCACGCCCGGCGAGACGATGCCGGCGAGCGTGTCGATGTGCGCCAGCTGCGTGCCGGCGTTGACGTAGACCAGCGTGCCCGCGAGCATGCCGAGCTGACTGACCCAGGCGAAGGTCGCGGTGCGGATCGGCGTCAACCCCAGCGCCAGGTTGATCAGGAAGAACGGCAGCACCGGCACCAGCCGCAGCGTGAAGAGGTAGAAGCCGCCGTCCCTGGCGATGCCGGCATTGAGCGCGGCCAGGCGCTCGCCGAAGCGTGACTGCACCCAGCCGCCGAGCAGCCAGCGCGAGGCCAGGAAGGCCAGCGTGGCGCCGATCGTCGAGGCGAACGACACGATCACGGTGCCCCAGGCCAGGCCGAAGATCGCGCCGGCGGCCAGCGTCATCACCGCGGCACCCGGCAGCGACAGCGCCGTCACCGCCACATAGCCGGCGAAGTACAGCACGGCGGTGCGCAACGGCTGCGCCGCGCGCCAGGCCTCGAGTTCGGATTGCCGGGCCTTGATCGATGCCAGGCTCAGATAGTGGCCAACGTCGAGCGCGAAGTACAGCGCCACCAGCGCCGCCAGCACGACGACGAACCACCATCGCTTGTCCGGATGCATCGAGACCTTTCGGATTGCTGTGAAGAGGCGTGTGTGCCGGACGCCCGGGTCCCGGCCTGCCGATTGGACGCGCGCGCCGCGGCCTTCCTTACATGAAGGAACATCGCGACCCGCCGCAGCGCAGCGTGCGAGGCCGCGCGCCGCAGCGGCAGTTTCGCGCGGTCCGGCGCGTGCAAGAAAAGTTGGCGTGCGCTGTAAGGACGGGGCCCCCGCGACCGTCCAACCCGCGCACGGTGCGCCGACCAGGCGCACCGGTGGCCGTCGTCGCGACCGCTCGCGTGTCTGCGGCGACGACGACGTCGCCCGACCGAGACCCGCAAGGAGATCCCATGAAACTGCGCAGGCTGATCATCGCCACCGTCCTGCTCGGCGCCGCGGCGCTGGCGCAGGCCCTCGAGGTCAAGCCGTACACGTCGACCGCACTCGAAGACGCACAGAAGGCGGACCGTCCGGTGGCGCTGCACTTCCATGCCGACTGGTGCCCGACCTGCCGCGCGCAGTCCAGGGTGCTGGAGCAGCTCAAGGCCGAGCCGGGGCTCGATCTGACGGTGCTCGTGGCCAACTACGACACCGAGAAGGATCTCAAGCGCCGCTTAAAGGTGCGCGCCCAGTCGACGCTGATCGTGCTGCGCGGCCAGACCGAATGGGCCCGGCTGGTTGGCGAGACGGCGCCCGAGTCGATCCGCGCCGCGCTGCGCTCGGCGCTCTGAGGGCAGCGATGGCGATCGCGCTGTCGCTGCCGCAGCTCGGCCTGAGCCTGGCCGCCGGCAGCCTGACGACCTTGTCGCCGTGCGTCTTTCCGCTGCTGCCGCTGGTGCTCGGCGGTGCGCTGCAGGGCAGCCGCTTCGCGCCGCTGGCGATGGGCGCGGGCATGATCGCCTCGTTCGCCGGCATCGGCATGCTGCTCGGCGCACTCGGGCCGGCACTGGGCATCGACGGCGACACCGTCCGCACGGCCGGCGCGGCGATGCTGATCGCCTTTGCGCTGGTGATGCTGGTGCCGGCGCTGGGTGCGCGCTTCACGCGCTGGATGCTGCCGATCGCCAGCGGCGCCAACGCCGCCGCGGCACGGCTCGACGGCGGCTCGCTGTATGGCGCGCTGCTGCTCGGTGGCGTGCTCGGGCTGGTCTGGAGCCCGTGCTCGGGCCCGCTGCTCGGGTCGGCGTTGACGCTCGTCGCCAGCGAGGGCGGCGTCGCGCGCGGCGGCATCGTGCTCGGCATCTTCGGCCTCGGCGCGGCGCTGCCGCTGGTGGCGGTGGCGTATGCCTCGCGCCGCGGCTTCGTGCGCGTTCGCGACTGGGTACTCGCGAGGATCGAGAGCGTCCGCAAGGGTTTCGCGCTGCTGCTCGGCGCGCTCGGCGTGGCCGTCCTCACCGGTGGCGACAAGTGGTTCGAAGCCCGCTTCCTGCAATGGCTTCCCGATGCCTGGGTCAACCTCACAGTCGGCATTTGAATCGAACGCATCGACCCGCATCGATGCCGCTCGCCCCCGCGGTCCGGATCCGCCGGGTCGGTCCGGCATGGCGGCCCCGGGGCGCGCCACACAGTGCGCTGGCGCGGCGTGGCCATCTTCCATCTGCCCGCGGCAGCGTCTGCCTCGGGTTCCAGCCGCTGCTGCGGCGTTGCAGTGAAACCCGAACGAGGAGAAGACATGTCCAGAACGACACTCGTCGCGGCAGCGGTGCTGTCCGCGCTTGCCGGTTGCGCGACCGCTCCGCCGCCGTCGACGCTGATGACGGCGCCGGCACCGATCACCTTCGACGGTCATGTCGCAGGGCAGGCCACCGACTATGTCTTCGTGCTGGTGGCCGATGCGAACCCGGCCGTTGCGGGGCTCGCGCTGCACAGCGGCGACTCGCTGCGGCTGACGCTGCCGGCGGCGTTCAAGCGCAACGCCTCGGTGGCGGTCAGCGCCGACACCGATGCCAACCTGGTGTTGACCAAGGGCTGGCCGCAAGGTGCCGTGCGGCTGGCCGGACAGTACCGCGTCGGCTATGAAGCGGCATCGAATTCGATCATCGTCACCGCCTCGCAAAGCATTGCCGCCGAGGGAGCGAACGCTCCCGGCATCAAGGTGATCCATCTGCGCGGGCGCACCTTCGTCAACCCGATGCCCGGCGACTACCCCGTGACAGTGACGCATGCCGCAGCCGATGGCAGGGTCCAGGCGCGCTGGCAGGGCCAGCTCGGCGTGCTCGACGCGGCGCCGCAGGCGCGCCTGGCGCCGACCAATTTCCACCTGCCGCCGGGGACGAACGCCGACTACCCGTCGATCGCGCCGGGCCAGGTCGCTCCCCACCTGCTCGGCGTGCTGCTGTGGGGCGAACAGGGCGCCGCGCTTGACGGCGTCGGCATCGCGCCGCGCGACCTGACGCGTTTCCCGAGGTACACCGGCGGCCTGCTGGTGCAGGACACCAACCACGACCGCAGGCTCGACCCGGCCACCGACAAGGTGGTGGGCGGCATCATCGGCGCCGCGCCTGAGGGCGCCAGGGGTCAGGCCGCGACGAGCCCGATCGGCGCCGACGGCTCGCCGGTGCTCTCGGGCGAGGTGTTGCGCCATCCGTCGTACCCGGCCCAGGCCGCGGGCGGCAAGCCCAACCCGGGACTGCTGGCGATCGAGTTCCGCGCCGGCGACAAGCCGGGCCTGTACCGGCCGACGATCGAGCTGATCGGCGGCAACAGCACCCGCTTCACGATCGAGGTCGGCGCGCACTGAGACCCGGTCGGGCTCGATCGCACTAGGCACGGGACGGACGCCGGCGCGCGGACCGGCGCGGTCGTCGGCGTGCGTCCGGGCTCGACCCGCCTGCGCGCAGGTCGGCTCTCGGACCCCGCACATGGACGACCGCAGCGAGCCGGCAGCGGTCCACCCGTTGCCTGCGCGCGTGCCGGTCGAACGCGACACCGCCTGCGCGACGCGATCGACGCCGCCTGTCACATATCGGCGTCGCTGAACGACCGACACGGGCGAGGCCGCGTCGCGAGCCTGTCTGCGCAAGCGGGGCCCGTGCCCGCCACGCCCGCGTGGCTCCATCGAAATGTCGAATCACCAGGAGAAGTGCATGAAGAAGTCGAGTCATCCCTTTCGGCTCGGTCGGCTGCAGTGTGCAGTGGCCAGCTTGCTCATCGGCACCGCAGGGCTGGCGCATGCCGACGCCTTGCAGGATCTGAATGCCAAGATCGAAGCGCTGCAGCGCGAGGTCAACGCACTCAGGCAGCAACAGGCGGCAGCCGCGCCTGCGCAGGCCGTCACTCAGGGCGCGACGCCGGGATCGTTCAAGCTGCCGGGGTCGAGCACGTCGGCGACGATCGGCGGCTATGTCAAGTTCGACGCGCTCTACAGCAACCGCAGCGCCGGCACCAATTCGGCTGCGGACCAGTTGTTCGACCCCACTTCGATCCCGGTCGGGCCGGGCATCAACTCGGACCAGAACAACCAGATCACCTTGCACGCACGTCAGTCGCGATTCTTCATCAAGACCAGCACGCCGTCGTCCTACGGTGACGTCAAGACGCACCTCGAGTTCGACCTCTTCGGCTCCTCGGGCAACGAGAGCGTGAGCAACTCGCACAACCTGCGCGTGCGCCACGCCTACGGCTCGATCGGCGGCCTGCTTGCCGGCCAGACGTGGAGCAACTTCATGGACGTGGGCGCCTTGCCCGACACGCTCGACTTCGGCGGACCGGCCGGGCAGATCTTCGTGCGCCAGGCCCAGGTGCGCTGGACGCAGCCGTTCAGCGGCGGCCAGTGGTCGGTCGCGCTCGAGAACCCGGAGACGGTGGTCACGCTGTTCAGCGGCGCCAACCAGCGCGCCGACGACGATCGGGTTCCGGACCTGACCGGGCGCATCGCCTTCAAGACATCGTACGGCGACTACTCGATCACCGGCCTGGCCCGGCAGGTCAGGATCCAGTCGGCCGCGGCGCGCGACTCCCGGCAGGGCTACGGCCTCGGCGTCTACGGCGTCGTGCCGACCACCGGCAAGGACAGCTTCAACTTCGGTGTCAACGTCGGTGACGGCATCGGACGCTACTGGGGCGGCCTGACCAGCGGCGGCTTCATCGACGCCGCCGGCCGGCTCGATCTGGCCGACCAGTACGGCGGCTTCGCTTCGTACCGGCACTTCTGGTCCGACCAGTTGCGTTCGACGCTGGCGCTGGGCAGCCTGTACGCGAGCAACCCGAACTTCGTCGGCGGCGCGACGAGCAACCGTTTCCAGTCGGCGCACCTGAACCTGATATGGAGCCCGATCGCCAACACCAGCTTCGGTGCCGAGTACATCTTCGGGCGGCGTGAGGTTGTCAGTGGCCTGTCCGGCACGGTCAACCGCGTGCAGGCGTCGTTCCAGTACGGCTTCTGAACGATTCGAGGCTGGCCGCGGGGCGCGCGCCGGTTCCGCGGCGCGCCTCGGGTTTGCCCGGTGTCAGGAATCAGCGGCCCGGCCGTCAGAAGTGCCGGGCAGCTTTCACCCTTGGCCCGTTACCCCTTCAGGAGACTGTCATGAGCTTGACCCAGACTTCCTTGCGATCGGCGATCCTGGCATCGCTCATCGGCATCGCTGGCGGTGCGCCGACCGCCTACGCGCAGAACCCTTGTGGCGCGAAGAATCCGTGCGCGGCGAAGATGAATCCATGCGCCGCCAAGAACCCGTGCGCCGCGAAGAATCCGTGTGCCGCGAAGAATCCGTGTGCCGCACAGTCCAAGGTCGACCCCAAGCGCGTGACGCGGCCGGCCGGCACCAAGCTCGCCGGCGGCAATCACGCCGAACTGGTCGCGCTCGGCAAGCAGCTCTACTCCGACCCCAAGCTTTCGACCAACGGCATGTCGTGCAACACCTGCCATGCGGGCGGTGCGGCGTTCGCACCGGCGTTCGCACAGCCGTACCCGCACTTCGTGCAGATGGCCAAGGACCAGGGCGGATTCAAGAAGATCGGACTCGACGAAATGGTGCAGTTCTGCCTGATCGTGCCGATGGCATCCAGGACGCTGCCGTGGGAGTCGCGCCAGCTCGCGGCACTGACCGCGTACACCGCCGAGGTGCAGAAGACCTTCAAGCCGAACCCGTGCGCAGCCAAGAACCCGTGCGCGGCAAAGAACCCGTGTGCGGCAAAGAACACGTGCGCGGCCAAGAAGAAGGGTTGATCGTGCCGGTCGGCACCGCCTGGCGGATGGCACCGGCCGAAGATGAGGATCGATCGCGCGCTGGCTCTGGTCGCGTTGCTGCTGGGGGCGCGATCCGCGG
>JBBIPS010000052.1:0-12893 GCA_037442725.1 Burkholderiales bacterium
TGCTCTTCCGATCTCCGTCGGTGTGGCTTTGCTTCTCGTTCTTCTTCTGGACCAGTGTCGCGCTGAGCGCGATGCAGAGCTTCGTCAGCCCGGCGCTGCAGGCGATGTACGGTCTGCCACCGGCGTTGACCGCACTCGTCGTCACCGGCTACATGCTGGCCAGCGCCGCCGGCATGCTGCTGGGCGGCTTCCTGGTGGCGCGCTCGGAGCGGCTCGAGCGCGTCATCGCGGTGTGCCTGACGCTGGCCGCGGCGCTGCTGGCGCTGGTCGGCTCGCAGGCGCTGCCGGGCCACGCGGCGCTGGTCACCGCGGCGCTCGCGGGTCTGGGCGTCGGGCTGGCCGGACCGTCGCGTGACATGCTGATCAAGCGCGCCGCGCCACCGGGCGCCACCGGTCGGGTCTACGGCACGGTGTATTCGGCGCTCGACCTGGGGCTGGCGCTGGCGGCGCCGTTGCTGGGCCGCATGATGGACGCCGGCAACACACATGGGGTGTTCCACACCTCGGCCGTCGCGCTGCTGCTGGGGGTCGTGTCGGCGGTCTGGGTCGGGCGCAGCGTGGCGCGGCGATCCGGTGCCGCGGCCGTGGCCGCTAGGGTGCGCGCATGACCGAACCGATCGCGTCCCGTCCTGAGAAGCCGCGCCCGGGCGGCCACCTGCTGGTCGAGGCGCTGATCGCGCAGGGCGTCGACACCGCGTTCGGCGTTCCCGGCGAGAGTTACCTCGCGGTGCTCGACGGCTTCTACGAACACCGCGACCGCATTCGCTTCATCGCCTGCCGCCACGAGGGCGGCGCCGCCTTCATGGCCGAGGCGCAGGGCAAGCTCAGTGGCCGGCCCGGCATCTGCTTCGTGACGCGCGGCCCCGGCGCCAGCAACGCCGCGATCGGGCTGCATACCGCGTTCCAGGACTCGACGCCGATGATCCTGTTCGTCGGCCAGGTGGCCAGTGACCAGCGCGACCGCGAGGCGTTCCAGGAACTGGACTACCGGCAGATGTTCGGCCCCGGCACGCTCGGCATGGCCAAGTGGGTCGGCGAGGTGGCGCATGCCGACCGGCTGCCCGAGTACGTCGCGCGCGCCTTCCACACCGCGCTGCAGGGCCGGCCCGGCCCGGTGGTGCTGGCGCTGCCCGAGGACATGCTCACCGGCGTCAGCGCCGCGCCGGTACTTGGCCGCGTCGAGCCCGCGCACGCCTGGCCTGCGCCCGCGGCGCTGCACGACCTGCGCGGGCGGCTGCTGGCCGCGCAGCGTCCGCTGGTGATCGCCGGCGGTGGCGGCTGGGACGCCGAGTCCGCGCGCGCATTGCAGCGCTTCGCCGAGCGCTGGCAACTGCCGGTGGGCTGTGGCTTGCGCTTCCAGGACACCTTCGACAATCGCCACCCGCTGTACGCCGGCGATGTCGGCATCGGCATCAACCCGAGGCTGGCCCAACGCGTGAAGGACGCGGACCTGATCATCGCGCTCGGCGTGCGCCTGGGCGAGATGACGACCGGCGGCTACACCTTGCTCACCGCACCCCGGCCGGCGCAGCGGCTCGTCCACCTGCACGCCGGGGCCGAGGAGCTGGGCCGCGTCTACGCCGCCGACCTGATGGTGCAGGCATCGATGGCGGTCGCCGCTCGTGCGCTCGAGACGCTCGCCGCGCCGGCCGAAATCGGGTGGGCGGCGTGGGCTGCGGCTGCGCACGCCGACTACGAGGCCAACCTGCACGCGCCGCCGGCAGCGCCGCTCGATCTGGCCGCCGTGATCGAGACCGTGCAACGCCTGGCCCCGCAGGACACCGTCTACACCAACGGCGCCGGCAACTTCAGCGGCTGGCTGCATCGCTATGTGCGCTATCCCGGCCTGCAGCACCACGGCCGCACGCAGCTTGCGCCGACCTCGGGCGCGATGGGCTACGGCCTGCCGGCGGCAGTGGCCGCGGCGCTGCTGCATCCCGAGCGCACGGTGGTCAACGTCGCCGGCGACGGCGACTTCCTGATGACCGGGCAGGAACTGGCCACCGCGACCGGGTACGGCGCCAACCGCGGTGCCGGACGGCTCGTCTGCCTGGTCGTCGACAACGGCAGCTTCGGCACCATCCGCATGCACCAGGAGCGCGCGTACCCGGGGCGCGTCAGCGGCAGCGAGCTGTTCAACCCCGACTTCGCGGCGCTGGCGCATGCCTATGGCTGGCGCGCGGCGCGGGTCGAGTGCAGCGCGGACTTCGAGCCTGCCTTCGCCGCGGCGTTGCAGCCGGGCGCGCCGATGTTGATCCACCTGCGGCTCGATGCCGACGTCAGCACCACGCGCACGACGCTCGGCGCGATCCGCGCCGCGGCGCGCATGGCGGCGCGTTGAGTCATCGACCGCGCCGCCCGTGGCGACGAGCCGCTGCGGGGACGAAGTCGCGTCGTCAGTGCGCAACATCGAGTCGCAAGCGCGCAACATGCCGGCATCGGCTTGTCTTGAATCAAAGGTACCCGCCGGCTGAGGCCGTAGCCTAGCCGGTGCGACGGTTAAGCTCGCGTTCGGTTGCAACGATCGATCGATGGATGGACGGATGCGTCATTCGATCGACGGGGTACTTGTAAAACGTCTACCTGAAAGGTTACCCATGAGTTCGATGAAGTTCACCAGTGCAATGAGCGTCTGCGCCCTGGCGCTGGGAGCGATGTTCGCCACCTCGGCAGCGAATGCCGCCGATGAAGAAGCCGCCAAGGCGCTGGCACGCGCGAACAACTGCTTCAAGTGCCACAACGCGACGAAGGACAAGGAAGGCCCGTCGTTCCAGAAGACCGCCGCCAAGTACAAGGGCAAGGCCGAAGCGATGGATCGCATCACCAAGCACCTGACGACCGGCGAGAAGGCCAAGTTCCCCGACGGTCACGAAGAAGATCACAAGATCATCAAGGCCAAGGATCCGGCCGAGACGAAGAACCTGGTCGAGTGGATCCTGGCGCAATAGCACGCCTTGGCCAGCGCACGCTGCCCTCGGCGGGCACGGGCTGGCGGTCTCGATCCAGGTGCGTCTGCGCCTGTGAACCGACTGCCCACGGTGCGTCCGGTCGGACGCTCGTACTGATCGCCTGAGGAGGCATCGATATGAAGAAGATCCTGACCCGACTGGGCGCCCTCGCGGTGACCACCCTGGCCCTCGGCACGGGCTCGGCCCAGGCCGCCGGCGACAACGCAGCCACCGCCGCAGCCGCCCTGAAGCAGGACGCGGTCTGCACGCGCTGCCACGACGAGAGCGAGGCCAAGTCGATCCTCGCGATCTACCAGACCCGACACGGCGTCAAGGGTGACGCCCGCGCGCCAAGTTGCCAGTCGTGCCACGGCGCCAGCGAAAACCACCTGAAGAACAAATCGGTGCCGCCGGACGTGACGTTCGGCCGCAACAAGTCCGACGCACTGGTCCAGGACACCGCCTGCCTGGCCTGCCACAAGAGCGACAAGCGCACGCACTGGGACGGCGGCCAGCACGAGGCCAACGACGTCTCGTGCAGCAGTTGCCACGCCGTGCATGCGGGCGCCGACAAGGTGCGCGAGCGCAAGACCCAGCCCCAGGTCTGCTTCGCCTGCCACAAGGACCAGCGTGCCGACAGCCGCAAGACGTCGCACCACGCCATCGGCGAGGGCAAGGTGGTCTGCTCGGACTGCCACAACCCGCACGGCTCGACGGCTGCGAAGCTGCTGAAGAAGAACACGGTCAACGAGACCTGCTACGCGTGCCATGCCGAGAAGCGCGGCCCGTTCCTCTGGGAACACCAGCCGGCGACCGAGGACTGCACGGCCTGCCATACGCCGCACGGCTCGAACATCACGCCACTGCTGAAGTCGCGTACGCCGTTCCTGTGCTCGGAATGCCATGACGGCCCGCACCGCAGCAAGGACCCGGCAGGCGTGAGCGTCGGCGGACTGCAGAGCGGTGGATCACCGGGGACCAACGGTGTCAGCGAGAACTACACCGGCCGCGCCTGCCTGAACTGCCACAGCATGGTTCACGGCTCGAATCATCCGGCCGGCGCGCTGCTGCATCGCTAATCCAGCCAAGGATCACACCATCATGAAGACCCGTAGCAAGACCATGCAAGTCGGCGTGCTGAGCGTCTCGGTGCAGGCCGCGCTGGCAGCGATGTTCGCGCTGCCGATGCTGGCGCAGGCGGCGGCAGCCGCCGACGAAGTGGCTGCGCTCAAGCAGCCGACCAACTTCGTCGAGATCGGTGCGCTGAACGTCTCGGACAAGTCGGCCAAGTTCGGCGAGTACAACGGCTTGAACAAGTCGGATGCCTATTTCATCGGCAATTTCAGCCTGCGCGGCGGCGACGCCTACGGCGACGGCGGCGGGACGATGCGCTGGGGCCTGTTCGGCACCGACCTGGGCACGACCTCGCGCGCGCTCGGCGCAGCGTTCGGCAACCAGGGCCTGTGGGACCTCGCCTTCGGCTACGACGAACTGCGCCACAACATCAGCGACACCTACCAGACGCCGCTGCTCGGCGCTGGCGGCAACAACCTCACGCTGCCGGCGGGTTTCGGCACCATCAATGCCGCCAACAGTGGGCCCAGCGCCAGGGTGCTGACCGCTGCCCAGCTCGCCGCGATGCACACCGAAGACGTACAGACGACGCGCAAGAACACGTCGTTCGGCGCCGGATTCAACATCAACCGGCAACTGAACCTGCGCTTCGACTACAACCACCTCGATCAATCGGGCGCCAAGCTGGTCGGCACCGGTTCGCAGGGCGGGATCAGCCTCGTCGGCGGCTCCACCGGCAGGGCGGAGGCCAACAACATCATCCTCAATCCCACCAGCTACCAGACCGACAACTTCAACCTGTCGCTGAACTGGGTCGGCGACAAGGGCCATCTGAGCGCGGGCTACTACGGGTCGATCTTCCGCGACGACTACAACAGCCTGAGTTGGCAGAACGCGCTGGCCACCGGCGCCAGCACGTGCGTCGGGGTGGCGTGCTACGTGACCAACACCATGAGCACGGCGCCGGACAACAACTTCAACCAGTTGAACGTTTCCGGCGGCTATGCCTTCTCGCCCAGCACCAAGCTGGCGGGCGGCGTCTCCTACGGCCGCAACACGCAGAACGACAGCTACGCCAGCGCCGTGATGCAGCCGGGTGGGTTGCCGCAGGCATCGCTGGACGGCAAGGTCGTGACCAAGCACGCCGACCTCAAGCTGACGAGCCAGATGGCCAGGGCGCTGGTGGTCACGGCGGGGTTGAAGTTCAACGAGCGCGACAACGACACGGCGTCGAACACGTACAACTATCTCAACCTCGGCAACGCCGCCTATACCGGGGTCAACACCCCGTACAGCCACAAGAAGACGCAGTTCGAACTGGCTGGCGACTACCGGTTGGCCAAGGGCCAGAACCTGCGCCTGGCGTACGAGCGCGAGCAGGTCAGGCGCTGGTGCGCCAGCGTGGTCGGCGGCGCGCAGTGCGTGGCCAGCCCGTCGAGCGACGAGGACACGCTGGCGCTGACCTACCGCTTGCAGGCCGGCGACAGCATCAGGTTCAACGTCGGCTACAGCTATGCCGACCGCAGCGCCGACTTCGATCACGCGTACGCTGCAAACACCGGAAGCTACCCACAGGTCAACGGCGGCGACAAGCTGGGCTACGTCGCCTATCCGTACGCGTCACGCAAGCAGGACATCGTCAAGGCAGGTGTGACCTGGCAGGTCAACGACAGGCTCGACCTCGCGCTGTCGGGCCGCTACTCGGATGCCAGGTACGACGCCGTGCTGGGCGTGCAGAACGGGCGCGCCACCAGCGTCAACCTGGATGCCACCTACACCTACAGCGAGCACAGCAGCGTCTCGGCCTACGTCAACTCGCAGAGCGGCGACCGCGACCTGGTGGTCGGCAACGACGGTACGGCCTCGGTCGCGCCGACCAAGATCTGGAGCAACCAGCTCAGGCAGGACGGTTATGCGATCGGGCTGAGCACCCGGCACACCGGGCTGATGGGCGGCAAGGTCGAACTCGTCGGCGACCTGTCCTACTCGTACGACAAGTCGCGCTATTCGACTCAGGTGCCGTACCTGGCCACTTGCAGCGCGGCCAACACGCTGAGCTGCGGCGACACGCCGGACGTCAAGAACGACCTGGTGTCGCTCAAGTTCACCGGCACCTACCACCTCGGCAAGTCGTCGCGGGTCGCGCTGGCGTACCAATACCAGAAGCTCAAAGGCGACGACTACTACTACAACGGGCTGCAGTACGGGTTCACGCCGAACCGCGTGATCCCGACCAACGAGCTGGCACCGAACTACACGCAGAACGTCGTCGGTCTGTCGTACATCTACAGCTTCCGTTGATCGAACCATCGCAGCGAGCGCCGCGGCTGGCATGACAAGCGACACGCCAGGCCGCCCCTGCCGCTCCGGCCGACACTGGGGAGCGGCGTCTTACCTTCCGGAGAGAAAGAAATGAACAGTGCCAATCCTGGTTGGCTCAAACGCACCTGGGCCACGCTGAGAAAGCCCAGCGCCAAGTACTCGCTGCTGGGGCTGCTGGTCGTGGGCTTCTTCGGCGGCATCATCTTCTGGGGTGGCTTCCACACCGCGCTCGAAGCGACCAACACGCTGGATTTCTGCATCGGCTGCCACGAGATGCGCGACACGGTCTACCAGGAGTACAAGGAGACGATCCACTACAAGAACCGCACCGGCGTGCGCGCGGTCTGCTCGGACTGCCATGTGCCGCGCGACTGGGGCCACAAGATGCTGCGCAAGGCCAAGGCCAGCTTCGAGGTCTGGGGCAAGATCACCGGCTATGTCGACACGCCGGCGAAGTTCGAGACGCATCGAATGGAACTGGCCACGCACGAGTGGGACCGCATGAAGGCCAGCAACTCGCAGGAATGCCGCAACTGCCACGACTTCGATTCGATGAGCGGCGAGATCCAGAAGCAGAGCGTCTACAAGAAGCACATGGCGGCCAAGGACGCCGGCAAGACCTGCATCGACTGCCACAAGGGGATCGCGCACCACCTGCCCAAGGAATACGTGGACCCCGACGAGTAAGCCAGGCCGTCGTTCCACGACTCGTCACTGCCGCCCGTTGGGGCGGCACCGGGGCCGCCGGGTTCATCCAGCGGCTCCTTCTCATTCGAGCCACTGGCCAGCGCCTGCGGCCCGCGCAGCGCGGGGACGCGCTGCCCCTTCGCAGGCACAAGCTGTCCGCAGTGGACAGCTTGTGTCCGGCTCAGGCCTTGCCGAACTTGGTCTCGAACTCGATGCCGATTGATTGAAGCAGCGGCGTCGGCAGCACGCCGCCGGCGCAGACGACGACCTTGTCGTTGCGCAACGCCTGGATCTGGCCACCCGCCTTGAGATAAACCGTGTCGGCCTCGATGTGGTCGACGGTCGACTCGAGCATGACCTTGATGCGGCCGCCCTGTTCGAGCTCGGTCAGGCGCGCGCGGTTCTTCTCCTTGACGCGGGCAAAGGCCTTGCTGCGGTACGACAGCGTGACCTCGGTGCCTGCTTGCTCGCCGAGCGCGATCGCCGCCTCGAGGGCGCTGTCGCCACCGCCGACCACCAGCACCGCCTGGCCGGCGTACTGGGCCGCATCGACCAGCCGGTAGACCACCTTGGCGCTGTCCTCGCCGGGGACGTCGAGCTTGCGCGGCGTGCCGCGCCGGCCCAGCGCGAGCAGCACGCAGCGCGTGTGCAGCGTGGCGCGTGAGGTCTTGACGATGAAGCTGCCGTCCGGCTGCGCGGTCAGGCCTTCGAAGCGTTCGGTGAAGCGGACCCGCAGGCCGGTCCTGCGCACCACGTCGTTCCAGAACTCGAGCAGCCTTTCCTTCTGCACCTCGGTGCCCAGGCTCATGCTGCCGATGACGTCGAGCTTGACCGGCGCCGTCATCGCCACCTTGTGCCGCGGATAGTGGTAGACCGCGCCGCCGAGCGAATCCTCCTGTTCGACGACGGCATAGCGCAGCTTGTGGTGGATCGCGCTCAATCCGGCCGAGATGCCGGCCGGACCGGCGCCGATGATGACGACGTCGAGCGGCGCGGCGTGGGTGCCGACCCGCTTGCGGATCGCCGCCATCGCCTGCCGGCCCTGCTCGGCCGTCTTGCGGATCAATCCCATGCCACCCAGTTCGCCGGCGATGAAGACGCCCGGAACATTCGTTTCGTACTCGGGGCTGAGGTTGGGGATCTCGATGCCGCGCCGTTCGGTGCCGAAGACCAGGCTGATGGCCTGCACCGGGCAGGCCGACAGGCAGGCGCCGTGTCCGATGCAATGCGCGGCATTGATCAGTGTGGCCTTTCCGTTCACGACTCCCAGCGCACTCTCCGGGCAGGCTCGCGTGCAGGCGCCTGAACCGAAACAGCGTGTCGGATCCACGACCGGATGTAACGAGGGGGCTCGTTGAGGGCCTGTCCGTTCAGATTCGGCAAGCAAACTCAGAGTCTGGCGCTGCAGGCGCGAGCGGCGGCGCAGGTAGCCGGCCACCAGCGTCGCACCGATGCCGGCGTAGAGAAGGCTGTAGAGGACTGATTTCATGGGCGGGCGGTCATCCTATTCGAAGCCATGTCGGGATGGATGACCCTCCAAGACAACGGAAAGGATCGAGCGATGTCTGATTCGATCGTTGGGACGGCTTCGATGTTCGAATCCGTGCCGGCACGCCGACCGCCGAAGCGCAAGCCCGGCGTGCACCGCGACGCGGTGTTGTACGCCGCGCTGGCGCTGCTGGTGTGGGGCACCTGGCGGGTGAGCCGGCTCGGCCTGTTCACGGCGGCGTCGGACACCGGCTACTGGATCGGTGTGGCCGGTGGCGTGTGCATGCTGCTGCTGTTCACCTACCCGATGCGCAAGCACCTGCGCTTCATGCAGCGCTTCGGCCCGGGCAAGCCGTGGTTCGTCGCGCACATGGTGCTCGGCATCTCGGGTCCGACGCTGATCCTGCTGCATTCCACCTACCGCATCGGCTCGATCAACGCCGGGGTCGCGCTGTTCTCGATGCTCATCGTCGCAGCCAGCGGCGTCGTCGGGCGCTTCCTCTACGTCCGGCTGCACCGTGACCTGCACGGCGAGCGGCTCAGCCTCGTCGAGCTGCGTTGCGACCGCGCGGCCAGCGCCTCGCATGCGGCGCGGCTGCGGCTGGCCCCCGGCGTGGCGCAACGGCTGGTCGACTTCGAGCAGCTCGCGATCGGCAAGTCGGGCAGCGCCCGCTCGATGCGGGTGGCGCTGATGCTGCCCTGGTACCGCTGGCGAGTGCAGCGGGCCTGCCGCAAGGAGTTGAAGGGTGGGCTTCTCGCCGCGGCGCGCAAGGCCGGCTGGAGCCGTGGGCAGATGCGTCGTGCGCTGCAAAAGGCGGACCGTGTGGTGCAGGAGGACCTGATGACGGTGCAGCGCATCGCGCAGTTCAGCGCCTGGCAGCGCCTGTTCTCGTGGTGGCACGTGGCGCATGTGCCGATCGTCTACCTGATGGTGATGAGCGTGCTGGCCCACATCGTCGCGGTGCACGCCTACTGACGCGGCCGCGGTGAAGTCCTGGCTTGCCCTGCTGCTGTGCGTCGGTGCGCTGTCCTCCACTTCGCTGGCCGGCGCGCAATCGCTCGAGTCGGTGCTTTCGCCCGGGCCGGTGATCAAGGCGCACGCCAAGACCGAGCATGAGTGCGACGCCTGCCATGTCCGCTTCGACCGCGCCGGGCAGGATGCCCGCTGCCAGGTCTGCCACAAGGAGGTGGCGCTGGACCTGCGCCAGCAGCGCGGGTTGCACGGCCGGCACAAGCCCCAGGCCTGCCGCGCCTGCCATACCGATCACCGCGGTCGCGATGCCCGCATCGTCGAGTTCGACCCGAGGACCTTCGATCACCGGCAGACCGATTTCGAGCTGCGCGACAAGCACGCGCAGGTCGATTGCGTCAAGTGCCACAGCGCCGGCAAGCGCTGGAGCGCGGCCGCCAGCGAGTGCGTTGCCTGCCACCGCGCCGACGACGTGCACAAGGGCGGCCTGGGCAAGCAGTGTGGCGACTGCCACAACGCGCGGCGCTGGAAGGAGGTCGATTTCGACCACGACAAGAAGACTCGCTTCCCGCTCGCCGGGGCTCACATCCCGGTCAAGTGCGATGCCTGCCACCGCAACGGACAGTACAAGGACACGCCGCGCACCTGCATCGGCTGCCACAGGAAGGACGACACGCACAAGGGCCAGTACGGCGACAAGTGCGAGACCTGCCACAGCGTCAAGACCTGGAAGACGTCGACCTTCAATCACGACGCGGACACGCACTTCCTGCTCAAGGGCAAGCACCGCACGGTCAAGTGCGCCGACTGCCACACCGGGCCGCTCTACAGGACCAGGCTTGGCAAGGAATGCGTCGACTGCCACCGCAAGGACGACAAGCACAAGGACACGCTCGGCCGCGACTGCGCCACCTGCCACGTCGAACGCAGCTGGAAGGAGTCGCCCGGCTTCGACCACGACAAGACCCGCTACCCGCTGCTCGGCAAGCACGCGAAGGTCGAGTGCAAGGCTTGCCACAAGGACGCGCTGTTCCGGCAGACGCCGAGCCAGTGCATCGCCTGCCACCGCCAGGATGACAAGCACGCCGGCACCTTGGGCGAGGCCTGTGCCGACTGCCATGTCGAGCGTGACTGGAAAACGCTGCAGAGTCGCTTCGACCATCAGCGAACGCGCTTCCCGCTGCGCAACGCGCACGCCGCGGCCAAGGTCAGGTGCGGCGACTGCCACCGTGACCTGCGGAGCTATCGCAACACGGCGCTGGAGTGCGTCGTCTGCCACAAGGTCCAGGACAAGCACGAGGGCACGCTCGGCGCGCGCTGCGAGCAGTGCCACGGCGACAGCAACTGGCGCGTCGCGGGGTTCGACCACGCCCGCACCCGCTTCGCGCTGGTGGGGCGGCATGTCAACGTCGTCTGTAAGTCGTGTCACGAGACGCAACGCTACAGGGACGCGCCGCGCGACTGCTTCTCATGTCATCGCAAGGACGATGCACACAAGTCTCGCTTCGGCACCCGTTGCGAGGAATGCCACGGCGCGCGCGCCTGGACGCTGTGGGAGTTCGACCATGAGCAGCGCGGCCGATGGAAGCTCGACGGCGCGCACCGCAGGACGGCCTGCGAGCAGTGCCATCGCGACCCGGCGGCGCTGCCCCGGCTGGCGGCACCGCTGGAGCGCGATTGCCAGGCCTGCCATCGCAGGGAAGACGTGCACGACGGCGCGTTCGGGGCACGCTGCGAGATCTGCCACCTCACGGACAACTGGAAACAGATCCGTCCCCGCAGGAATTGACCAGGCCGCAGCATGACGCAACCTCACTTGTCGGCAACGTCGGACGCACGGGCTCAGTGGCCAGGTGCGGCGACGGAAGGCAGCAGCAACATGAACTTCAGATCGTTGAGTCGCTGGCCCGGGCGCGTTCTTGCCATGGCCTGGGTGCTGCTTGCGCTGGCGTTTGCCGTGCCCGGCGCCTCGGCGCAGGGGCGCAGCGGCTTCGACCACCTCACCACCGGTTATGCCTTGACCGGCGCGCACGACAAGGCCGGCTGCGAGTCGTGCCACCTCGGGGCGGTATTCAAGGGCACGCCGCGCGACTGCGCGAGTTGCCACACGAGCGGATCGCGCCTGGCGCGCAACAACGTCATCAAGTCGCCACAGCACCTGCTGACGACGCAGACCTGCGAGGTCTGCCACGACACCAAGACGTTCGACGGCGCGAAATTCAGTCATGCCCAGGTGCAAGCGGGTAGCTGTCAGACCTGCCACAACGGCGCTGCCGCGCCGGGCAAGACGACGGACCATGTCAGCACCGCCGCGCCCTGCGACTCGTGCCACAAGACCACCGCCTGGTTGCCCGCCAAGGGCATGGACCACAGCAGACTCAATGCCGCCACCAGCTGCGCGACGTGTCACAACGGGGCCCGGGCCAGCGGCAAGAGTGCCAGCCACATCCCGGTCGGTGCGGTGAACTGCATCGCGTGCCACGGCACGGCGAGCTTCAAGCCGAGCAGCTTCAACCACACGCAGACGACGGTCGCGGCGCAATGCTCGAGCTGCCACTCGGGCGGCTTCCCGCCGGCGGACGGCAAGGGGTCCAACCACGTGCCGTATGCGTCGGTGGCGGTGTCGGCCACGGCCAACTGCGACGCCTGCCACAGCGGCAGCTACAGCACCTGGGCCAACGGCAAGTACCACGCCAACTTCACGCCCAGCGGCCAGTGCGCGAGCTGCCACACCGGCAGCTTCCAGGCCGCCACCGGCAAGCCGGCGACGCCGATCCACAACGGCGTGACCAGCTGCGAGAGTTGCCACAAGACCTCGGGCTGGGCCGGCGCCAAGGTCGACCACAGCACGTTCAACGCGGCGACCAACTGCGCGAGCTGCCACAACGGCGGCACGGCCAGCGGCAAGAGCGCCAGCCACATCCCGGTCGGTGCGGTGAACTGCATCGCGTGCCACTCGACTACGGGCTTCACGCCGAGCAGCTTCAACCACACGCAGACGACGGTCGCGGCGCAATGCTCGAGCTGCCACTCGGGTGGCTTCCCGCCCGCGGACGGCAAGCCGTCGAACCACGTGCCGTACGCGGCCATCGCGGTGGCGGCCACGGCCAACTGCGACGCCTGCCACAAGGCGAGCTACAGCACCTGGGCCAACGGCAAATTCCACGCCAACTACAGCGTCAGCGCGCAGTGTGCGACCTGCCACAGCGGCAGCTACCTCAACGCCACCGGCAAGCCGGCGACGCCGATCCACAACGGCGTGACCAGCTGCGAGAGTTGCCACAAGACCTCGGGCTGGGCCGGCGCCAAGGTCGACCACAGCACGTTCAACGCGGCGACCAACTGCGCGAGCTGCCACAACGGCGGCACGGCCACCGGCAAGAGTGCCAGCCACATCCCGGTCG
>JBBIPS010000053.1:0-12826 GCA_037442725.1 Burkholderiales bacterium
CGGCGGCGTATTCCTCGGGCGTGCGCACGTCCCAGCGGTACAGCGTGCGCGTGCCATCGGCCTGCCACTCGGCCAGCTGGGCCCGCGTCAGGCGCAGCGCGCCGGCACGGTCGGCCAGGGCCTGGGCCGACGCCCGCGCAGCCAGCAGATTGGCCTCGCTCACCGGCTTGAAGCGGCGCTGAGCACCGTGGTCCAGCGTGAAACCCGCCAGCGTCCAGCCGATGGTGCCGTTGCGCAGCCCCGCCACCGGGTTGGCGATGCCGGCATTGACCAGCGTCTGCGTGCCGACGATGCTGCGCGTGCGGCCGGCGCAGTTGACGATCACGCGTGTCGCCGGGTCGGGCGCGAGGTCGCGCACATGCAGCAGCAACTCGGCGCCGGGGACGCTGATGGCGGTCGGGATGCTCATGGTCTGGTATTCATCGAAGCGGCGCACGTCGAGCACCACGACGTCGGCACCACGGTCGAGCAAGGCCTTGACCTCGTCGGCGGCGAGCAACGGCGTGCGCCGCTCGTGCTCGACCCACTCGCCGAACGCCTTGCTGGGTGCGTTGACGTCGCGGAACAGTTCGCCACCGCTGTCGCGCCAACCCTGCAACCCGCCCGCCAGCAGGTGGACGCGGCTGAAGCCGAGCGCCTGCAACCGACGCGCGGCGGCATCGGCGAGCCCCTCACCGTCGTCGTAGACGGCCACCGTCACATCGCGCCGCGGCAGGCGCCACAGCGCCTCGATCTCCAGGCGCGACGCCGAAAGCTGCGCCGCGAACAGCGGGTGGCCGCGCGCGAAGTCATCCTCTTCGCGCACATCGACGAGCGCGATCTCGCGTCGCTCGCGCAGGGCATGGCGCACGGTCTCGGGGCTCAGGCTCGGCAACGGACAATCCGGCATCGTCAGGTACTCCGGTGTGCGGACGGGTCGATGCTCGCATCTCATCCGTCCGCGAGTCGCGGCAAGCGCGAAGCGCAAATTGTCGGCTCGCGCTGCGCGCTCCATCGTCGCACGCCAAAGCGTGCGGCGCCGGCTTCGGAGCCGCGGGTCGATCTCGACCGGGCCGACGAACTCGATCGAACGCCGCGCGCATCGCCGGCCGCGGTGGCGACACTCAGCAACCTTTGACTGGTCCTGGATTCGGCCGTTGACCGCTTGCGTTAGCCAGCGCCATCGCGTAAGCGCCCGGTCTGGACGCCGCGCCAGCCGCCGCCCTTGGGGTGCGGCGCAATGCACCCGGTTGGGCGCGCCCAACCGCCGAACCCAGGTTGGTCCGGCTTAGGGTGTTGCACCGAGAGGGCGTGGTTGGCTTTCACGATATATTCGCACCTTTCGCTGCAATCAAGGTCGCGAGCAGCCTACAAGGCCGCATCTCGAGAACAGGTCGCAGAGGCCCGGCGCCAACATCGCCGCGCGCTCTGGAGGATAACGAGTGGACTACGCCCAGGCGCAACGCAATCCCTCCAAGCATGCCGCTGGCTTTGCCATCGTCGTGGTGCTGCACATCGTCCTGGGCTATGCGCTGGTCAACGGCCTGGCGCGCAAGATGGTGGAGGTGATCAAGGGGCCGATCGAGACCAAGATCATCGAGGAGATCAAGCCGCCGCCTCCGCCGCCGCCCGAAAACCTGCCGCCGCCGCCCAAGGTGGCGCCACCGCCGCCGTCCTACATGCCACCGCCCGAGGTGCAGATCGCCAACCCCGCGCCGGCGCCGACGATCACCGTGACGCGCGAGGCGCCGCCGCCGAACGTGCCGGTCACCATCGCCCCGCCGGTCGTGACCCGTCCCGCGCCGCCCGCGCCTGCGGCGCCGCGGCCACAGGCGGTGCCCGCGCGCATCGACGTCTCGACCTGCGACAAGCCCGAGTACCCGGCCGCGGCACTGCGCGCCGAGGCCACCGGCATCACCAAGATCCGCTTCACCGTCGACGCCGAAGGCAAGGTCTCGAAGGCCGACGTCGAGCGACCTGCCGGCTCGTCGCGCGAGCATCGCCTGCTCGATCGCACCGCCGTCGAGGCGCTGAGCAAGTGCCGCTTCAAGCCCGGCACCGACGATCATGGCAAGCCTGTCGGCGGCACGACCGTGGTCGACTATGTCTGGAAGGTCGACTGAGCGTCGCGCCGACCTTGCCTGCGGCCTGTTCCGACCCCTTCCATCCCTGCGCACACGAACTCCCAGCGAGAGTCACGCGCGTCCGTTCCTGTCTGGAGTCACCATGTCACTGCCCCGAATCCCGCGCGCGCCACTGGGCGCCGCCCTGATCGCCCTGTCCTGCCTGACCCCGGCCGTGGCGCCCGCGCCGGCGCAGGCCCAGGCCTCAGCTCCAGCCGCGGAAGCGGCCCCGCTGGCGCCGGTGCCGACCATTGCCGCGACGCCGAGCGTGGCCAAGGAAGCGGTGGACAACCCGTATGGCCTGGATGCACTGTGGAAGCAGGGCGACGTCGTCTCGCGTGGCACGCTGGTGATCCTGGTCATCATGAGCATGGGCAGCTGGTACATCATCTTCACCAAGGTGTTCGAGCAGGGCAAGCTGCTGCGGAGCGCCAACGCGGTCACCGAGGGCTTCTGGAAAGCCGGCTCGATCCGCCAGGCCGCGGCCACACTGGCTCAAGCCAGCGCATTCCGCTTCATCGCCGAGTCCGGCGCCACCGCAGCCGAACACCACGAGGGCACGCTGGTCGAGCAGATCGACCGCCACACCTGGATCAGCATGAGCGTGCAGCGCGCGGTGGACAACATCAACAGCCGCTCGCAGGACGGCCTGGCCTTCCTGGCCACGGTGGGTTCGACGGCGCCTTTCGTCGGCCTGTTCGGCACGGTCTGGGGCATCTACCACGCCCTGACTGCCATCGGCATCGCCGGCCAGGCGTCGATCGACAAGGTCGCCGGCCCGGTGGGCGAGGCGCTCATCATGACCGCCTTCGGCCTGGCCGTGGCGGTGCCCGCGGTGATGGGCTACAACTGGCTGCTCAGGCGCAACAAGACCGTGATGGAGCGCGTGCGCGCCTTCGCCGGCGACGTGCACAACGTGCTCTTGTCGGGCCAGCGCTGAACCGCATCGGCCGAGGAGTGCAGCGATGGCGATGAACCTGAGCGCCGCCGATGGCGACGAAGAGGAGCAGATGAACTCGGCCATCAACACCACGCCCCTGGTGGACGTGATGCTGGTGCTGCTCATCATCTTCCTGATCACCATTCCGGTGGTCACGCAGAGCATCCAGTTGCAGCTGCCCAAGGAGCGCAACGTGCCGACGCAGACCCGGCCGGAGAACATCCTGCTGGCGGTGAGCAAGGAAGGCGACGTGTATTGGAACACGCGCCGCATGCCCGACGCCGACGCGCTGCTCAAGGCACTCAAGCTCGAGGCCGTCAAGGACCCGCAGCCCGAGGTGCACATCCGAGGCGACCAGGATGCGCGCTACGAGAGCGTGGGCCGGCTGGTGGTGGCCTGCCTGCGCGCTGGCATCTCCAAGGTCGGATTCATCACCGAGCCGCCGCCCAACCACCAATGACACGGGAGCACTGAAATGGCAATGCAGGTGGGCACCAGCGAAGGTGAGGTGATGGTCGAGATGAACACCACGCCGCTGATCGACGTGATGCTGGTGCTGATCATCATGCTGATCATCACCATTCCCGTGCAGACCCACGCTGTGAAGTTGAACATGCCGGTGGGGCCGAGCACGGCGCCGCCCAAGCCGCCCGAGATCGTGCGCATCGACATCGACTTCGACGGCACCGTCGGCTGGAACGGGGTCATCATCGCCGACCGCACCGAGCTCGAGAACCGGCTGGCGCAGGTCGCAGCGCTGCCCGACCAGCCCGAGGTGCACCTGCGGCCGAACAAGCTCGTGGCCTACAAGTCGGTGGCCATGGTGATGGCCAGCGCGCAGCGCCTGGGCGTGACCAAGATCGGGCTGATCGGCAACGAACAGTTCATGAATTGACGACGATGAAGATGCACAGGATCGGCACGGCGTTGGCGACGCTGGCCACCGCCCTGGTGCTGGGCGGCGGCGGCCACGCACTGGCGCAGGCGCTGCGCCCCGAGGTCGGCAAGCCGCTGCAGCAGGCACGCGACCTGCTGCGCGCCGGCAAGGCCAAGGAAGCGCTGGCCAGGGTGCACGAGGCCGACGCGGCGGGCAACAAGACCGCCGCCGAGCAATTGATGATCGAACGCATGCGTGGTGCGGCCGCACAGCGCGCGGGCGACGCCGCGACGGCGATCCGCTCCTTCGAGGCCGTGTTCCCCAAGGTCTCCGGCGCCGAAGCCGCGCAGGTCGCGGAGTCGCTGGCCTTCGCCTACAGCCAGACCCGCGACTGGGCGCGCACCGGGCAGTGGGTGCAGAAGGCCGAGTCGCTCGGCGCCAACAGCGCCCAACTCAGGCAGTTGCTGGCCTACGTGCGAACCCAGAGCGGCGACTACGCCGCGATCGCGCGCGACGCCGCGGCTGCCGTGAGCGCCGCCGAACAGGCCGGCCGCCGACCCGACGAAGGCGACCTGCTGCGTCTGGCCGATGCGCAGGCGCGCACCGGCAACGGCGCAGGCCAATCGGCGACGCTCGAGAAGTTGTTGCTGAACCATCCGAAGAAGGAGTACTGGGCGATCTACCTCGGCCGGTTGCCGCGCAAGAGCGGCTTCTCGGACCGTTATGCACTCGACGTGATGCGCCTGAAGCTCGCCACCGGCGTGCTGACCAAGACCGACGAGTTCATGGAGATGTCACAGCTCGCGCTGCAGGCCGGCCTGCCGGCCGAAGGCAAGGCAATCGTCGACAAGGGCTTTGCGGCCGGCGTGCTGGGCACCGGCGCCGAGGCCGAACGCCACAAGCGTCTGCGCGAGCTGGCCGTCAGGCAGGACGCCGAGGCACGCGCATCGATCGACCGACGCGCCGCCGCCGCCGCGGCCAACAAGGACGGCAACGAACAGGTACAGATCGGCTACGCCTACGTCACCCTGGGTCAGGCCGACAAGGGGCAGACACTGATCGAGCAGGGCATCGCCAAGGGTGGACTCAAGCACCCCGAGGAGGCCAAGCTGCGCCTCGGGCTGGCTCTGCTGCACGGCGGCAAGGCCAGGGCCAAGGCGCTGCAGGTATTGCGCAGCGTGCAGGGCGGCGACGGCAGCGCCGAGCTCGGGCGCCTGTGGGCGCTGGCGGCGAGCCAGTCATCGTGAGCCTGCGGTCGCGGCGATGGCCCTGCCTTACGTGGAGGCGATCGGCGACGGCCTGTTCGTCATCGACACCGGGTTCATCCGACCGCGCTTCGATGCGTCGTTCCTGATCGTCGAGCGCGGCCGCGCCGCGTTCGTCGACACCGGCACCCGGTTCGCCGTGCCCCGCCTGCTCGCCGCGCTGTGCGACGTGGGCCTGGCGCCGCAGGCGGTGGACTACGTCATCGCCACGCATGTCCATCTCGACCACGCCGGCGGCGTCGGGCCGTTGCTGCAGGCGCTGCCCAATGCCCGGTTGCTGGTGCATCCCCGCGGTGCGCGCCACCTGATCGATCCGTCACAGCTCTACCAGGGCGCGCTGGCGGTGTACGGACAGGCCGAGATGGACCGCGCCTACGGACGTCTCGTCGGCGTCGATGCCGGGCGCGTGATCAGTCCTGCGGACGGGCAGACGATCGCTCTGGCCGGGCGCCCGCTGCTGTTCATCGACACGCCCGGGCACGCGCGCCACCATCACTGCGTCTGGGACGAGCGCAGCCAGGGCTGGTTCACCGGCGACACGTTCGGCCTGAGCTATCGCGAGTTCGACACGGCCAACGGTGCCTGGACACTGCCCGCCGTGACCCCGGTGCAATTCGACCCCGTGGCGCTGAAGGAGTCGATGCTGCGCCTGCTGGCGCGCAGCCCGCGCTGCATGTACCTCACCCACTTCGGCCGCGTCGACGATGTGCCCCGCCTCGCCGACCTGCTGTTCGAGCAGATCGACGCGATGGTCGCGCTGGCGCGGGACGCGCGCGACGCGCCGGACCGGCATGCCGCGCTGAAGGCCGCGCTGGCCAGGCTGTATCGCGAACGGTTGCTGCGCCACGGCGTGGCCGACATCGATCGCGCCATGGCGCTGCTGACCGTGGACATCGAACTCAACGCCCAGGGACTGGGCGTCTGGCTCGAACACGACGAACGCTGACCCGGCCCTGCCGACGTCGCCTCGCCGATGGCGCGGCGCGCGAACGGCGCTGCGATCGATGCCGCAGTGGCCCGCGCCGCAACCGTTCTCATCCCGTCTGGGGCACACTGCATCGACCCGATGCCTCGGGCCGAGGAACGACGCATGCGACTTCTGCACACCATGCTGCGGGTTGGCAACCTGCAGCGCTCGATCGAGTTCTACACCCAGGTGCTGGGAATGGCCTTGCTGCGCACGACGCGACGGCCCGAGCAGCGCTACGACCTGGCCTTCGTCGGCTACGGCGGCAACCCGGATCAGGCCGAGATCGAGTTGACCTACAACTACGGCGTCGACCGCTACGAGCCCGGCACGGGCTATGGCCACGTCGCGGTCGGCGTGCCCGATGTCGCCGCCGTCTGCGCCACGCTGCGCGGCAAGGTCTCGGCACTCGGTGGCGCGATCACCCGCGAGCCCGGACCGGTCAAGGGTGGCACGACGGTGATCGCCTTCATCACCGACCCCGACGGCTACAAGATCGAGTTGATCGAGCGCAGCGCGGCCTGAGGGACGGCGCCGCGGTCTGCTCACCCGCGCAGGCGTCCAGCCTGGGCGCCAGCCCGGTGATGCGCCGCCAGTCGCGCGACGCCACGGCATCGGCTGGCGTGAGCCACGAACCGCCGCAGACCAGGACATTCGGCAGCGCCAGGTATTGCGGCGCGGTCGCGGCACTGATACCGCCCGTGGGGCAGAAGGCGATGTCCGGGAACGGCCCGGCCAAGGCCTCCAGCATCGCGACGCCGCCCGCCTGCCCGGCCGGGAAGAACTTCAGGAATCGGTGCCCATCGGCACTGGCCGTCATGACCTCGCTCGCGCTGGCCACGCCGGGCAGCAGCGGCAGCCCGATGGCGCGGCAGGCGGCGCCGAGCTCGCGCGTATAGCCCGGGCTGACGGCGAAGCGGCTGCCGGCGTCGAGCGCGGCGCGTGCGTCGGCCGCTGTACGAACGGTGCCCGCACCGACGATGGCCTCGGGCAGCGCGCGTGCGATGGCCTCGATGCAGGCCAGCGCGACATCGGTGCGCAGCGTGACCTCCATCACCTTCACGCCGCCGGCCAGCAATGCCTCGGCCAGCGGCACGGCATCGGCCACGCGTCGCAGCACGATGACTGGGATCACCGGGCCATGGCCGGCCAGGCTCGATGTATCGATCACTGCAGACCTTTCGAACGATGCCGGATCGCGTCAACGCCGCCGCTGCTTTCGGCCACCAACCAACGCGCGCAGGCCCGAGGCCGGCACGCACGCCCGATCGCCGCTTCGGACACGGTCACCGATCAAGACCAGGTGATCGCGCCTTGCTCGGCGCCGCCGACCAGGCGTCGCATGCCGGCGAAGAGCTCGCGTCCGAGGCCGTGCGAGTTGTCCTCGGCTCGACCGGCGTCGATCGTCGCCGGCGTGCGCGCCGCCCACTCGGTCGCAGCCACCAGCACGTCGAGCGTGCCGCGCGCCGCGTCGAGCCGGATCGCATCGCCGTTGCGCAGCCGTGCCAGCGGCCCGCCGGCGAGCGCCTCCGGGCTGACGTGGATGGCCGCCGGCACCTTGCCCGACGCGCCGCTCATTCGTCCGTCGGTGACGAGCGCGACGCGAAAGCCTTGACCCTGCAGCACGGCCAGCGGTGGCGTCAACTTGTGCAGCTCGGGCATGCCGTTCGCGCGCGGCCCCTGGAAGCGAACGACAGCGACGAAGTCGCGCTCCAGGTCGCCCGCGTCGAAGGCTTGCTGCAGCGCTTCCTGGCTGTCGAACACGACGGCCGGTGCCTCGATCACCAGGCGATCCTCGGGTACGGCCGACGTCTTGATCACGGCGCGGCCAAGATTGCCGCTGAGCAGCTTCAGCCCACCCGAGCGGGCGAACGGCGCGCTCGCCGGGCGGACGACGCTGCCGTCGCCGCTGTCGGGTGGCGCGGTCCGCCAGTGCACACGACCGCCTTCGAGTGCGGGCACGCGGCCGTAGGCGGCCAGGCCGTCCGCCGCGACGGTGGTCACGTCGGCGTGCAGCAAGCCGGCCTGGAGCAACTCGCGCAGCACGAAGCCGGTGCCGCCGGCAGCCTGGAACTGGTTCACGTCGGCGCTGCCATTGGGATAGACCCGCGCCAGCAGCGGCACCTCGGCCGACAGATCGGCGAAGTCGGTCCAGTCGATCACGATGCCGGCGGCGCGCGCCACCGCCACCCAGTGGATCAGGTGGTTGGTCGAACCCCCGGTGGCCAACAACGCAACCATCGCGTTGACGATCACGCGTTCGTCGACCAGGCGCCCGATCGGCGTGTAGTGCCGGGCCTGGGTCAGCCCGAGCAGCGCGCCCACCGCCTCGCGCGTCAGTGCTTCGCGCAGCGCGGAATGCGGATGGACGAAGGCCGCACCGGGGACGTGCAGGCCCATCGCCTCGAGCAGCATCTGGTTGCTGTTGGCGGTGCCGTAGAAGGTACAGGTGCCGGCGCTGTGATAGGCCGCCTGCTCGGCCTCGAGCAACGCCGTGCGCCCAACCTGACCTTGCGCATACCGCTCGCGCACCTTGGACTTGGCATCGTTGGACAGGCCACTGGCCATCGGCCCGGCCGGCACGAAGACGCACGGCAGGTGGCCGAAGTGCAGCGCGCCGATCAACAGGCCAGGGACGATCTTGTCGCAAACCCCCAGCAGCAACGCGCCGTCGAAAACGTCGTGCGCCAGCGCGATCGCCGTGGCCATCGCGATCGTGTCGCGCGAGAACAGCGACAACTCCATGCCGGGCAGGCCCTGCGTCACGCCGTCGCACATCGCAGGTACGCCGCCGGCCACCTGCAACGTGGCGCCGCACCGGTGCGCCTCGTCGCGCAGCTGCGCCGGGAAGCCCTCGTACGGCTGGTGCGCCGAGAGCATGTCGTTGTAGGAAGTCACCAGCGCCAGATTGGGCGCGCGCTGCTCGACGACGCGCAGACGATCATCGCCTGGCAGCGCGGCGAAGGCGTGCGCCACGTTGGAACAGCCCATGCGTCGACAGGCCGGTGCGCGCGCCGCCAGCCTGGCGATGCGATCGAGATAGCTGCGCCGTCCCGGCGCGCTGCGCACGCGGACACGCTCGGTGACTTCAGCGATCCTGGGGTGCATGCATCGCTCCTGTAACCATGTGGACGATTATCATGTAACCTGGTTACATCGTCAAATCGAAACCGAGCGCGGAGTTCTGGCATGCTCTTGCGCGACCCATGATGCGCATACCAGTCGACACCTCTGCACACTTCGAACGCACCCGCGCGGAGGGCCTTGCGCGCGCGGCGCAGGGCGCCGATCTCTGGGTGTTCGGCTACGCGTCGTTGATCTGGCGACCCGAATTCGAGGTCGCAGAGCATCGGGCCGCAAGCCTGCGCGGCTGGCATCGCGCGCTGCAGATGCAATCGCGCCTGTATCGCGGCACGCCGGAGTTGCCCGGCCTGGTGTGCGCACTGGTGTCCGGCGGGATGTGCCGCGGCGTGGTCTTGCGCATCCCGCGCGAGCGCGCGGATGCCGAACTGCGTCGACTCTGGTCGCGCGAGATGCCCAGCGGCGTCTACGATCCGCGCTGGCTGAATTGCCGGACCGCGCACGGCACGGTGACGGCGCTGGCCTTCACGCTCAGCCGCCGCAGCCCGAGTTTCACCGGCAAGCTCGACGACGCGCAGGTGCTGCACATCCTGCGCCACGCCCGGGGCCGCTATGGCAGCTCACTCGACTACCTGCTCAACACCGCAGCCGCGCTGCGCGAGCAGCGCGTGCGTGATCGCGAGATCGAGCGCCTGGTCGCGCTGGCACGCGCGCAGGGCCTGGCCTGAGGTCGGGCCAGCGCGCCGGCGTGGCCCGGCAGCCTTCAGTGCCCCGCACGTGTAGGTCGAGGGCTGCCCGGCATGGCGTCGGGCGCGGCGGCGCGCATCGTGGCCAGGTCGGCCTCGGTATCCACGTCCAGCAAGACTCCGGGATCGGGCACCTCGAGCGCGAACGACGGGTAGCGGGCCACGACGCGACGTGCGCCTTCATCGCCGCTGAGCTGCACCAGTTCGGAAAACAGCTCGGCGGCAAAACCTACCGGGTGACCACGCCGGCCATGGTGCTGGGCATACACCACGGCGTGTCGGTCGAGCGCGGCCGCGACGGCCGACAGCGTCTGCGGACGCACCAGCGGCATGTCGCCCGGCAGGACGAGCCAACCCGATGCCTCCGGCCGGGCCGCGACACCCGCCGCGATCGAATTGCCGATGCCCAGCGACGTGTTGCCGCCGGCACCGACTTCGGGCAGCACCACGACGTCGCGCCGCGCGACCCAGCGCGAAGCCTCCGCGACCAATGGCTCGGTGGTCACCACGACCACTGGCATCCGGGTCTCGATCGCGTGCCCGATCGTCGCCCCCAGCACGCTCGAGGTGCCCAGCGACTGGGTCAGCTTGTGCTGCGCACCGCCGAAGCGAATGCTGCGGCCGGCAGCAAGTACGACGATGACAGCGTTGTTTGGCATCGAGTGCGGAGATCGGGACACGGTTGCCGTTGGCCGCGAGCATGGGCGCAGGCAGGTCGTCGCGACAGTCGGAGGTTCACCTAAGGCATTCCACTTAGGGTGCATCCCGCGCTGGGCAATTGCGCCGGGCGCCGCGCGGTGGCGGCCAGACCGGGACCGACGCGGCATACTTGTCGCATGCAGTCCCGTATCGCCGATCTCCGCAAGAGTTACGAGCGCGCCGAACTCGACGAGGCCGCTGCCGATCCGCTGCCGTTGCGGCAGTTCGAGGCATGGTTCAGTCAGGCGCTGGCAGCGCGGTTGCCGGAACCCAACGCGATGACCCTGGCCACCGTCGGCATCGACGGTCGACCATCGACACGCGTCGTGCTGGTCAAGGGATTCGATGCGCGCGGCATCGTCTGGTACACCAACTTCAACAGCCGCAAGGGGCAGGAGCTGGCCGTCCACCCGGTGGCCGCGCTGCAGTTCCACTGGGTCGAACTCGAGCGCGTCGTGCGCATCGAAGGTCGCGTCGAGAAAGTCGAAGATGCCGAGGCCGACCGCTATTTCGCGTCGCGCCCGCTCGACTCGCGCATCGGCGCCTGGGCTTCGCCGCAGAGCCAGGTCATCAGCTCGCGCGCAGTGCTGCTGGCCAATGCGGCGCGCTATGGTGCCCGCTTCGCACTGTCGCCACCACGTCCGCCGCATTGGGGTGGCTATCGGCTGCTGCCGGATACCTGGGAGTTCTGGCAGGGCCGCAGGAGCCGCCTGCACGACCGGCTGCGCTATCGCCTCGTCGACGGACGATGGCTGCGCGAACGCCTGGCGCCCTGAAGCCGGCACGGGCGCCGGATCGCGTCACGCGCGCAGGTGCGCCGCAAACGATCGGCGGAACTTCTCGACCTTGGGCGCCACGACGGCGGCGCAATAGCCCTGCCCGGGGTGGTTGGCGAAGTAGTGCTGGTGGTAGTCCTCGGCGCGCCAGTAGTTGGACTCATCGGCGAGCTCGGTGACCACGTTCGCGCCGAGCGCGGTACGCACCTCGTCCAGCACCGATTGCGCCACGGCGCGCTGCTCAGGCGTGTGCAGATAGATGCCCGAGCGGTACTGCGACCCAATGTCGTTGCCCTGCCGATTCAACTGGGTCGGATCGTGGATCGCGAAAAAGATCTCCAGCACCTCGCGCAGCCCGATGCGCACCGGATCGAAACCAATGCGCACCACCTCGGCATGACCGGTCGTCCCCTCGCAAACCTGCTCGTAGGTCGGCGCACTGCGTTGGCCGTTGCTGTAGCCCGACTCGACGGCGAGCACGCCGTCGACCTGTTCGTAGACCGCTTCGAGGCACCAGAAACAGCCCCCCGCCAGCGTGATCACCTCGGTCGCCATCAGCACCCCCAATAACGACGAACCCCTTCGGACCAGGACGGTGCGAAGCCACCGGCCACCATTTGGGGCTCCAGAGGTATTGGGTCCGGGGCCCCTTTCACGCAGAGACTGCGTGAAAGCGGTTACCTTCATCGAAGGCAGCGCAACGATACTGCAGTCGCGCGCTGCTGGCAAGCCCGGAACAGCGCTGCCTCGGCCACCCCAAGCTTGCCACAGTCGGTCTTCGCCGGCTTGCGACGCATCAACGACCCGCGTTGCCCATCAGAGCCGCGAACACCCGAGCGATGCGCGACTCGACCTCGGCCGTCATCTCGATGCTGCGGCCCCATGCGCGCGAAGTCTCGCCTGGCCACTTGTTGGTCGCATCCAGCCCCATCTTGCCGCCCAGCCCGCTCTGCGGCGAGGCGAAGTCGAGATAGTCGATCGGCGTGCCAGCGACGAGCGTGGCATCGCGCACCGGGTCGACGCGGGTGGTGATGGCCCAGATCACTTCCTTCCAGTCGCGGATATCGACGTCGTCGTCCGTGACGATGATGAACTTGGTGTACATGAACTGGCGCAGGAAGCTCCACAGGCCGAACATCAGTCGCTTGGCGTGCCCAGGATAGCTCTTGCGCATTGCGATGACCGCCAGTCGATAGCTGCAGCCCTCGGGCGGCAGATAGAAGTCGACGATCTCCGGGAACTGCCGCTGCAGGATCGGCACGAACACCTCGTTGAGCGCGACACCCAGGATTGCCGGCTCGTCGGGCGGCTTGCCGGTGTAGGTCGAGTGGTAGACCGGATCGCGGCGATGCGTCAGTCGATCGATCCGGAAC
>JBBIPS010000054.1:0-12751 GCA_037442725.1 Burkholderiales bacterium
CGCCTCGACACCGAACACACGCCGCAGCGATCCCGCGGCGCGCTGAATCGAGGCCGGCGCAGCGCGGCCGGCCTGGCCCGGGGGTCACCGGCATTCGATCGCTGCCGGCCTGCCCCAGCCGGGCGCTGCAGCGCGGCGCGTGGCCGCTTCAGCCAGCACCACCGTCTGGCCGAAACCCTCGCGCCGATAGACGCTCGGCGACACCCCGAAGCGCTGCGCGAAGACGCGGCTGAAGTGCGGCAGGCTGTTGAAGCCGCGCTCGAGCGCGATGTCGGTGATCGAACGGCCGGCCAGCACCGGCTCCGACAGGTCGCGCCGCACCGCCTCGAGGCGTTCGCGCAGCAGGTAGCCGGCCACGCCCTCGGGTTCGTCGGCGAAGGCGTTGTAGAGCTGGCGCCGGCTGCAGCGCAACGCCAGCGCAATGTCGTCGACGCTCAGCTCGGCGTCACCGAGTCGGCGCGCCACCAGCCGTTTGATCTGGTCGCGCAAGGCCTCGCGCTGTGTCAGCGCATTGCCACGTCCGGCCAGTTCGAGCAGCGACAGATGCACCAGCTGCGTGATCACCTCGCCGACGCCGCGCGCCGCCTGCTCGCTCATGCCGGGCAGCTCCTG
The DNA here is from genome assembly GCA_037442725.1 of Burkholderiales bacterium. Taxonomy (GTDB): domain Bacteria; phylum Pseudomonadota; class Gammaproteobacteria; order Burkholderiales; family Burkholderiaceae_C; genus Pseudaquabacterium. The sequence continues at coordinate 613 of JBBIPS010000054.1, forward strand.
GTAGGCACTGCGCATCGTCTGCAGTGCCAGCCGCGACACACCGTTGCCGCCGCCCAGCGTGCGCGCCATCAATTCGTCCAGCGCCAGCCCGCGCTCGACCAGGTCCGCCTTGGGCAGCATCACGATCAGGTGCTCCACCGGCTCGGGGTTGGCCACGGCATAGGTGTCCGTGGTGTCGTAGATGCTCCACTGGCCGGGCCGCACCCACGACTGCCGGCCCTTCTGCTCGACGCCGGCACAGCCGCGTTGCGGCGCGACGATCTTGAGGTAGCCCTGCTCGCTGGCGCGCGCCAGGCTGCGACTGCGCATCACGCGGTGCCGGCTCGACTCGAGCCGCGTCAGCACCACGCTGCCGGCCTGCGCGGTGCTGATGCGCCCGTTGAAGTCGGTGTCGCCGTAGAGGTCGGAGTCGAGCCCGCCGAACAGGCGCCAGATCCAGTCGCGCCAGTACGGCGCGCGCTCGCGCGGGCTGACCTCGTCGGTGCTCATCATCGTGCAGGCGATGGCCATGGTGGACTCCCCCGGGATGGCTGATCGCCGGATTATGGGAGTCGCGACCGGCCTGGCGACGCCGTCAGCCGCACGCTGCCCACCGGCCCTAGGGAAAGCCCGCGCCTGCGTGCACAGTTCGGCAAGCCGCCGTGCATGCGCGGGCAAGCCGGACCGCAGGCCCGCGCCTAGCATCCAGTCCGGTTCCAACCCGCCCCGGAGACCGCCATGGCCAAGACCCGCGATTTCGACCCGAGACTCCACACCCTGAGCCGCCGCCGCGCCACGCAGATGCTGGCCGGCGGTGCCGCGAGCCTGGCGCTGCCGGCGCTCGCGCAGAACCGCGCCGGCCCGGTGCGCATCGGCTACGCCATCGCCCGTACCGGGCCGTGGGCCGGCGGCGCGCAGGTCAGCCAGGAGCCCAACTACCTGTTGTGGGCCGAGCAGGTCAACGCCGCCGGCGGCCTCGACGTCAAGGGCGTCAAGCGCCCGATCGAACTGGTCAGCTCGGACGACCGCAGCGACATCGAGACCTGCGTGCGCAGCTACGAGAAGCTGATGGGCAGCGACAAGGTCGACCTGATCCTGCCGCCATGGGGGTCGAACGCCAACTTCGCCGTCGCACCGCTGGCCAACCGCTTCGGCTACCCGATGCTCGCGCCGACCGCGCTGTCGAGGAAGCTGGTCGAGATGAAGCTGCCCTACTTCTTCCTGATGCTGCAGCAGCCGGCGCCGATGACGCGCGCGCTGGTCGAGATGCTCCAGGCCAGCGGCGCCCGGAGCGTGGCGGTGACCTACGTCGATGACCTGTTCGGCCTGGAGAACTACGCCGCGCTCAAGGTCGCACTGCAGGGCAGCGGCATCAGCGTGGTCGAGGAGAAGAGCTACCCCGGCGACGTCAAGGATCTGGCGCCGGTGCTGCGCGCCATCAAGGACAGGAACCCGGACGCCTTCATCGGCTTCTCGTACCCGCCCGACACCATCCTGGCCAGCAAGCAGAGCAAGGAGATCGGCTTCAACCCGAAGTTCTACTACGCCTCGGTGGGCACCGCGTTCCAGCTCTACAGGACCGTGATGACGCCGGCCGGCGCCGAGGGCGTGCTCGGCATGGGGTCGTGGAACGCCAAGACCAGCCCGGGCGCCAAGGCCTACTTCGAAGCGCACACCAAGAGGTTCAACGGCAAGGAGCCCGACCGCTGGGCTTCGGGTGCCTGCTGGGCCGCGCTGCAGATCATCCAGGCCGGCGTGGCCCGGGTGGGGCTGGACCGCAAGGCGCTGCGCGACTACGTCGCCAGGACCGAGCACAAGACGATCATCGGGCCGATCCGGTTCGTCGGCAGCGAGAACGTCGGCACGCCCGGCGCCGTCGGCCAATGGCAGCACGGCGAGTTCGAGATCGTCTGGCCCAGGAGCATCGCCACCGCAGCGCTCAACCCTGCCAAGCCCGCGTGGAAATGAGGCCCGGCCCCGCAGCGGCCGTCGGCCGCCGCCTCGGGCGGGCGACGCCGGTGCAGCGGCCGCAGCGGATGCGCCGTCCTCGCGCGGGAATGCAGGCTCCCGTGCATCGCAGGTGAACGCGTGTCCATCGGCGCCTGGCTCGAACTGCTGGCTTCCGGCCTGATCACCGGCGGCATCTATGCGCTGGTGGCACTGGGGTTGAACCTGCAGTACGGGCTGATGCGCATCATGAACATCTCGCACGGCGAGTTCGTGATGCTCGGCGCCTACCTGACCTGGGCCGCCGTCGTCGGCTGGGGCATCCCGCCGCTGCTGATGATGCCGGTGTCGTTCCTGCTGCTGGGCGCGCTCGGGTGCGCGGTGCACCGGCTGTGCTTCCGCGCGCTGGCCGCGGGCTCGCCGACGCTCGACATCTTCGAGGCGCGCAGCCTGATGGTCGGCTTCGGGCTGATGTTCCTGGTGCAGAACTTCGCCGCCCTGGTCTGGGGCGGCGACCTGCGCGGCTACGACTTCATGACCACGCCGGTCGCCCTGGGCGGCAGCCAGTTCGCCGCCAACAAGCTGCTGGTGTTCGTGCTTGCGCTGGTGTTCAGCGGCGCACTCATCGCCCTGCTCAGGGCGACGCTGCTCGGCAAGGGCGTGCGCGCGCTGATGCAATCGCCCACCGGCGCGCAACTGGTCGGGATCGACACGGCGCGGCTGCACCCGCTGATGTTCGGCCTGGGCCTGGGCCTGGCCGGCATCGCGGGCAGCCTGCTGTCGATGGCCGAGACCATCACCCCCGCGATGGGCCAGCCCTACACCGTGACGGCGCTGATCGTGATCACGCTGGGCGGCTTCGGCAGCATGACGGGCAGCCTCGTCGGCGGCCTGCTGCTGGGCGTGGTCGAGGCGCTCGGCATGCACTTCACCAGCCCGTCGCTGAAGATGCTGCTGTCCTACGGCGTCTTCATCGCCGTGCTGCTATGGCGGCCCAACGGACTGTTCAGGCGATGACGCACTGGCGCGACTCGGGCCGCGACTGGTTGCTGCTCGCCGGCTGCACCGGCTGGATGCTGGCGCTGCCGGGCTACGCCAGCGCGTTCGGGCTGTCGCTGGCGCTGAGCTGCCTGATGTACGCCACGCTGGCGTCGAGCTGGTCGCTGTTCTGCGGCAGCACGCGCTACCTGTCGCTGGCGACCGCGGCCTTCTTCGGCATCGGCGCCTACGTCAGCGCGCTCGGGCTCGAGCGGTTGCCGTGGCCGGCGCTGATCGGACTGGCCGCACTGGCCGCGGCGCTCGTCGCGCTGGCCATGGGCGCGGCCGTGCTGCACCTGCGCGGAACCTACTTCGCGGTGCTGACCTTCGGCATGAGCGAGCTGATCCGCCATGCCATCACCTATGCCGAAAAGCAGGTGGCCGGCACGGTCGGCCGCGTGCTCGCGGTGGTGCCCGACTCGGGCACGGTCTACCTCACGGTGCTGGCGCTGGCGGTGCTGGCGATCGCCGCGTCGATCGTCGTGCGCTGCAGCCGCTTCGGCCTGGCGCTGGCCGGCGTCGGTGCCGACGAACAGCGCGCGCAGACGCTCGGCGTCGACACGCGCCGGGTCAAGATCGCCGGCTTCGCGCTCACCGCCGCGTTCGCCGGCGCGACCGGCGCGGCGATGGCCGTGCGCTGGACCTACGTCGACCCGCAGACCGTGTTCAACCCGTTCATCGGCTTCCAGACCGTGCTGATCGCGCTGGTCGGCGGCGCCGCCACGCTGTGGGGGCCGCTGGTCGCCGCCGTCGTCTTCAGTCTGCTGGCCGAGACCTTGCGGCTGCAGCTGCCGCAGCTCTACATGATGGTGCTGGGCGCGCTGCTGATCGTGTGCGTGCTCTACCTGCCCGGCGGACTGGCTTCGGTGCGGTGGACCGGCCTCAGGTCGTGGGCCGGACGTGCCCGGACCGCGCGGGCCGACCGCCGCGGGCGTGCCGCGTGACGACCGTCGCGACGCCGCTGCTCGAGGCGCATGCCCTCAGCGTGCGCTTCGGCGGCCTCACCGCGGTCGACGCGGTGAGCGCGAGCTTTCGCGCCGGCGAGCTGGTCGGCATCATCGGCCCCAACGGCGCGGGCAAGACCACTTTCTTCAATGCGATCTCCGGACTGCAAGCGCTCAGCGCGGGCAGTCTCAGCGTGCTGGGTCAGCCGCTCGCCGGGCACGCGCCGCACGCCTTCGCGCGCCGCGGCGTGGCGCGCACCTTCCAGACCCCGCGCGTGTTCGCCGACATGAGCGCGGCCGACAACGTCCGCTTCGGCCTGCAGTTCGCCGGCCGCGCGCGCCCGGCGCCGCACCTGCTGCGCGACAGCGCCGCGATCCTGCAGTTGACCGGCCTCGCGCCGCACGCCGCGCAGCCGGCGTCGGCGCTGACGCCGTCGCAGCAGCGCCTGCTCGAGGTCGGCATGGCGTTGGCCACGAGGCCGCGCCTGCTGCTGCTTGACGAAGTGGCCGCCGGCCTGACCGAGGGCGAGGTCGAGGCGATGGCGCTGTTGATCCGCCGGCTGCGCGACGAGCTCGACCTGACGGTGCTGTGGATCGAGCATGCGGTGACGACGCTGCTGCGCCACGTCGAGCGCGTGCTGGTACTGCACCAGGGCCGCAAGATCGCCGACGGCACGCCTGACGCAGTGGCGCGCAACGCCGAGGTGGTCGACGCCTACCTGGGCGACGAGCTGCTGGAGCGCGCGGCATGACGCCGGAGGTCACCGCGCCGGGGACCGGCATGGCCACGCTGCGCATCGAGAACCTGGCGGCGGGCTACGGCGGCTTCCAGGTGCTGCGCGAGTTCACGCTCGACGTGCGCGCCGGGCTGACCGTGATCCTCGGCCCCAACGGCGCCGGCAAGACGACGCTGCTCAAGGCGATCGCGGGCCTGCTGCCGCGCGCAGGCACGATCACCTTCGACGGCCGCGTGCTGGCGCCGCGCACACCCGCGGCGAACGTCGAGCGCGGCCTCGTGCTGGTGCCCGAAGGACGCGAACTGTTCGCGCAGATGACGGTGGCCGAGAACCTCGAGCTCGGCGGCTGGTTGCTGGCGCCCGCCGCACGCCGCCAGCGTCTGCAGCAGGCGCTCGCGGTCTTCCCCAGGCTCGCCGAACGTGCGCGCCAGCTGGCCGGAACGATGAGCGGCGGCGAACAGCAGATGGTGGCGGTGGCGCGCGCGATGATGAGCGCGCCGCGGCTGCTGATGCTCGACGAGCCCTCGCTCGGCCTGGCGCCCAAGGCGGTCGACGAGTTGCTGGCAATCGTGCGCCGCATCGCAGACACGGGCACCACGGTGCTGATGGTCGAGCAGAACGTGCGCAAGGCCCTGGCCGTGGCCGATCGAGGCCATGTGCTCGAACGCGGCCGCATCGTCGCCGGCGCGGCGGCCGCGCTGCTGGCGCGCTCCTCGGTCATCCGCCATGCCTACCTGGGCGCGGCCGCCAGCGCGCGCCGTGCCACCGCACCCCCCCCGCCCCGCAAGGAGAACGCCATGTCCGAACTGTCCATGCTCATCAACGGTCTGGCCGTCAGTGCCGAAGGCGGCCGCACCTTCGAGCGCCGCAATCCGCTCGACGGCACGCTGGCCACGCGCGCACCGGCCGCGTCCGCCGCCGACGCGGTGGCCGCCGTCGATGCCGCGGCCGAGGCCTTCACGGGCTGGAGCCAGACCGGCCCGTCCGAGCGCCGCGCGCTGCTACAGAAGGTCGCCGCCGCACTGGTGGCGAAGACGCCGCAATTCATCGAAGCGGTGGGCGCCGAGACCGGCGCCAGCGGGATGTGGGCCGGCTTCAACGTGCAGCTGGCCGCGGGCATGCTGCACGAGGCCGCGGCGCTGACGACGCAGATCGCCGGCGAGGTGATCCCGAGCGATGTCCCGGGCAGCCTGGCGCTGGCGGTGCGCCAGCCGGCCGGCGTGGTGCTCGGCATCGCACCCTGGAACGCGCCGATCATCCTGGGCGTGCGCGCCATCGCCACGCCGCTGGCCTGCGGCAACACCGTGATCCTGAAGGGCAGCGAGAACTGCCCGCGCACCCACGGCCTGATCGTCGAGGCGTTCCAGGACGCGGGCTTGCCGGCCGGCGTCGTCAACTACATCACCAACGCACCCGAGGATGCCGCTGCGCTGGTCGAGGCGATGGTGGCGCAGCGCGCGGTGCGACGCGTCAACTTCACGGGCTCGACCCGGGTCGGGCGCCTGATCGCGATGACCTGCGCCAGGCACCTCAAGCCGGTGCTGCTCGAGCTCGGCGGCAAGGCGCCGCTGGTGCTGCTGGACGACGCCGACATCGACGACGCGGTCAACGCGGCCGCCTTCGGCTGCTTCGCCAACTCGGGCCAGATCTGCATGAGCACCGAGCGCATCATCGTCGACGAGGCGATCGCCGATCGCTTCGTCGAGGCGTTCGTCGCCAAGGCCGGTGCGCTGCCGCTGGGCGACCCGCGCGGGCCGGCGCCGGTGGTGCTGGGCAGCGTGATCGGCATGAACACCGTCGAGCATTGCAACGCGCTCATCGACGACGCGCTGGCCAAGGGCGCCAGACTCATGTGCGGCGGCAAGGCCGCGGACACGCTGATGCCGGCCACGGTGCTCGACCGCGTGCGGCGCGACATGCGCATCTACGCCGAGGAGACCTTCGGTCCGGTCAAGTGCATCGTCCGGGTCGCGGGCGTCGACGCGGCCGTCGCCTGCGCCAACGACAACGAGTACGGACTGGCCGCGGCGGTGTTCGGCCGTGACGTGGCGCGCGCGATGAACGTCGCGCGGCGCATCGAGTCGGGCATCTGCCACGTCAACGGCCCGACGGTGCACGACGAGGCGCAGATGCCGTTCGGCGGCGTCAAGGGCAGCGGCAACGGCCGCTTCGGCGGCAAGGCCGGCATCGCCGAGTTCACCGACCTGCGCTGGATCACGCTGCAGACGACGCCGCGGCACTATCCGTTCTGAGGCACGCGGCCCCGGCCCATCGGCCTCTCACTCCTTGATCGAGCCGGTCATTCCCGAGACGTAGTGCTCGACGAAGAACGAGTAGATGAACGCCACCGGCAGCGAGCCGAGCAGCGCGCCGGCCATCAGCGCGCCCCAGTGGTAGACGTCGCCTTCGACCAGCTCGGTGACGACGCCCACCGGCACCGTCTTGTTCTCCGACGACGAGACGAAGGTCAGCGCGTAGATGAACTCGTTCCAGCTCAGCGTGAAGGCGAAGATGCCGGCCGAGATCAACCCCGGCACGGCCAGCGGCAGGATGATCTTGACGAGGATCTGCCAGCGGCTCGCGCCGTCGATCAGCGCGCACTCCTCCAGCTCGTACGGGATCGAGCGAAAGTAGCCCATCAGCAGCCAGGTGCAGAACGGGATCAGGAAGGTCGGGTACGACAGGATCAGTGCCATGCGCGTGTCGAACAGGCCGAGCTGGAAGATGATCGTCGCCAGCGGGATGAACAGGATCGACGGCGGCACCAGGTAGGCCAGGAAGATCGCGCCGCCGACCGGCTTGGCGCCCTGGAAGCGCAGCCGCTCGATCGCATAGGCCGCGAGCACCGCCGCCACGAGCGAGATCACCGTCGACACCACGGAGACGACGATCGTGTTCCACAGCCAGTCGGGGTACGGCGTCTCGAACAGCAGCTTGTGGAAGTGCGCCAGCGTCGGCCTCAAGGTCCAGAACGGGTTGGCGTCGCGCGAAATCAGGTCCGAGTCCGGTTTCACCGAAGTGATGACCATCCAGTAGAACGGGAACAACAGCACGAAGACGAAGATGCCGAGCGGCAGGTAGACCGTGACCCAGCGTCGCGGCAGCGACTGCAGGTAGTCCATGCCCACCACTTCGTCGTTCGGTGCGCTCACCTGTCGCCCCCCTGCTGCCAGGCGCGACGCTGCAGCCCGAAGTAGCTGAACATCACCGCGGCGAGCAGGAACGGCACCATCAGCGTGGCCAGCGCCGCGCCCTCGCCGAGCGCGCCGCCCGGGATGCCGCGCTGGAACGCCAGCGTGGCCATCAAGTGCGTTGAGTTCAGCGGCCCGCCGCGCGTGAGCACGTAGATGAGCTGGAAGTCGGTGAAGGTGAACAGCACCGAGAAGGTCATCACCACCGCGATGATGGGTGTGAGCAGCGGCAGCGTGACATGGCGGAACTGCTGCCACGGCGTGGCGCCGTCGATCGCCGAGGCCTCGTAGAACGACGGCGAGATGGTCTGCAGCCCGGCCAGCAGCGAGATCGCGACGAACGGCACGCCGCGCCAGACATTGGCCGCGATCGTCGACAGCCGCGCGTTCCAGGGGTCGCCGAGGAAGTCGATGTAGCGGTCGATCAGCCCGAGCTTCATCAGCACCCACGAGAAGACCGAGAACTGCGCGTCGTACAGCCACCAGAAGGCGATCGCCGACAGCGCCGTCGGCACGATCCACGGCAGCAGCACGACGGCGCGGAAGAACGACTTGAACGGCAGGTTCTTGTTCAGCAGCAGCGCCAGATACAGTCCGAGCGCGAACTTCAGCGCGCTCGCCACGACGGTGTAGAAGAGGGTGTTGAACAGCGCCAGCCGCGTCACACTGTCGGAGACCAGGTAGGCGAAGTTCTCGATCCCCACCCAGACGCCGGGGCGGCCGATCTTGGCGTCGGTGAAACCCAGCCAGGTGCCCAGCCCGAGCGGGTAGGCGAGCAGGCCGACCAGCAGCACCGCGGCCGGCAGCATGAACACGTAGCCGAGCGCGTTGCGGCTGTTCTGCAGCTTGTCGAGCAGCGTCATGGCCTCACCGCATGCCGCCGGCCGGGGCGTGCGGCGTGTCGCGCGTCACGCCCCCGCGTGGCGCGCCGACGCGCCGCGACACCTCGCGGCAGCGCTGGTGTGGGCAAGTTCAGACCTTGTAGTAGCGCTTGGCGCGCGACTCGGCGCGCTCGGCCGCCTCCTTGGGCGTCTTGTTGCCGCTCGAGGCCTCGGCCACCATGTCGAGCACGATGTAGTCGGCCATCGCCGCCGCCGAGGCGTAGCCCAGCGGCCCGTCGTGCCCGTTGTCGAGCATGATCGAGCCGCCGTCGCGGTAGATCGTGTGCTTCGGGTCGACGGTCCAGATCGGGTTCTTCTCGAACGCGCGCAACGGCTGCGAGACGTAGCCGATCGCCGCCTGCATCCACGGGTTGTACTGCTCGCCTTCCATCAGGAAGCGCACCAGTTCCTTAGCCGCCTGCGGGTACCTGGTGTGCTTGAAGGTCATGAACTGCGTGATCTGCATCAGCTCGGTCGGTCGACCCACCGGCCCGATCGGGAAGTGCGCGTGCTGGATGTCGGCCACCATCTCCTTGACCTTGGGATCCTGCGAGTTCTTCGCCGCGTAGTAGATCGAGATGCCGTTGCCGGTCATCGAGACCTGGCCGTCGATGAAGGCCTTGTTGTTGTTCGGGTCGAGCCAGCCCAGCGTGCCGGGAACGAAGGTCTGGTAGAGCTGCTTGGCGTACTCGAGCGCGGCGATCGTCTCGGGCGAATTGATGACGACGTTGCCGGCCTTGTCGACCATCTTGCCGCCGTGCGACCACAGCAGCCAGTGCACCCAGTTGTTGCCGTCGCCCACCGCCTTGCCGAGTGCGAAGCCCGGATGCGTGCCCTTGGCCGCCATCGCCTGGCACAGCTTGAGGAAGCCGGCGGTGTCCTTCGGGATGCCGTCGAATCCTGCCGCCTTGACGTGGCTGTCGCGGTAGACGACCGCGTTGCCGACGATGCCCCACGGGATCGAGATCCACTTGCTGGTGCCGGTGCGCTGCGCGTACTTCTTGCACACGTCGTACCAGCCGCCGTACTTCTTGCCGAGGTAGTCGGCCAGGTCGGTCATGTCGATCAGCTTGTCCGGGTACTGGTGCGGGTCGTCGAACCAGCCGATGATGATGTCCGGGCCGCTGCCGACGTTGGCCGCCACCGCGGCCTTCGGGCGCACGTCCTCCCAGCCCTCGTTGTCGACGCGCACGTCGATGCCGTACTTGGCGCTGAACTTCTTGATGTTGACCATGAACGCGTCTTCGTCGCCCTGCACGAAGCGCTTCCAGCGCAGCACGCGCAGCTTGGCGCCCTTCTCGGGCTTGTAGGTCAGCGTCTGCGCCTGCGCTGCCGGCGTCCACAGGGCACCGGCACCCAGCGTCGCAGCAGCGGCCGCGCCGGCGGAACTCTCGAGAAAACGTGCGACGATTCTGGTCTTGCATGGTCATCTCCTTGGGGTTGCGATCGAGTTCGAGGTGGGTCGAGGGTGGGTGGTGGCTGGTCGATCGCGCCAGTCAGGCCGCCAGCCGCTGGCCCGATTGGGCGTCGAACAGGTGGGCGTGCTGCGGGTCGGGCTGCAGGTGGATCGTGCTGCCCGGCGCGAAGGCATGCCGATCGCGGAACACCACGGCGACATCGGTGCCGTGGTGGCGGCACGAGACGTGGGTCTCGGCGCCGGTGGGTTCGACCACGACCACTTCGGTCGGGATGCCCCCGCCGTCGGCCAGCGCCAGGTGCTCGGGCCGCAGGCCGAGGATCACCGCCTGCCCGTCGCTGCCGCCGGCGTCGGCCGGCGCCCGCACTTCGGTGCCGTCGACCAGGTGCACGCGCGCCGCGTCGCCGACGCGCCGCAGCGTGCCGGGCAGGAAGTTCATCGCCGGCGAACCGATGAAGCCGGCGACGAAGGTGTTGGCCGGGTGGTCGTACAGGTCGAGCGGGTTGCCGGACTGCTCGATGCGGCCGTCACGCATGACGACGATCTTGTCGCCCATCGTCATCGCCTCCATCTGGTCGTGCGTGACATAGACCGAGGTCGTCTTCAGCCGCTGGTGCAGTTCCTTGATCTCGACGCGCATCGCGACCCTCAGCTTGGCGTCCAGGTTCGACAGCGGCTCGTCGAACAGGAACACCTGCGGGTCGCGCACGATCGCCCGGCCCATCGCGACACGCTGGCGCTGGCCGCCCGAGAGCTGGCGCGGGTAGCGCTCGAGCAGCGCGGCCAGGCCCAGGATCCCGGCGGCGCGGCCGACCTTGGCGTCGATGGTCGCCGCATCCATCCTGGCCAGCATCAGCGCGAAGGCCATGTTGGCGCGCACCGTCATGTGCGGATAGAGCGCGTAGTTCTGGAACACCATCGCGATGTCGCGCTGCTTGGGCGGCAGGTCGTTGACGCGCCGCTCACCGATGCGGATCTCGCCGCCGCTGATGTGCTCGAGGCCGGCGATCATGCGCAGCAGCGTGCTCTTGCCGCAACCCGACGGGCCGACCAGCACGGTGAACGAGCCGTCGGCGATGTCGATGTCGACGCCATGCAGGATCTCGACGTCGCCGAAGCGTTTGCGCACGTCGCGGAGGGTCACGCCGGCCATCGCCTCACCCCTTCGCGTTCACGCCAGCGGCGTCTGAGCCGTTGCAATGCATGCTGTCCGTGTCTCCGAGTCGCGCACACCGCCGGCTTGCCACCCCGCCGCACCGCACGCCCGGCCGCCCGGGCCCGGGCGGCCGGGTGCGCAGCGCGAGGTTGCCGGCCGACTCATTTGTATGATAACTTGGTGACCATGTCAATCGACTTGCGCCCTGTGTCCAGCGCCGGCAGGCGCCTGACCGTCGAGCGGCTGTCCGACCAGCTCGCGGCGCTGTTGTCGGCGCAGATCGAATCCGGCGCCCTGGCCAGCGGCGATCGCCTGCCCACCGAGCAGCAACTGGCGCTCGCGCACGGCGTGTCGCGCACCGTGGTGCGCGAGGCCGAGCACCAGCTCAAGTCGCGCGGGCTGCTGCTGTCGCGCCAGGGCTCGGGCGTGTTCGTCGCGCCGGCGGCGCTGAACCAGCCGCTGGCCTTCGATCCGAGCGTGCTCGATTCGATCGCCGCGGTGGTGCAGGTGGTCGAGGTCAGGCGTGCGCTCGAAGGCGAGATCGCTGCGCTGGCGGCCGAGCGTGCCACGCGCGCCGAGGTCGCCGCGCTGCGGCGCGCGCTGCGGGCGATCGATGCCGCGGTGGCCGCCGGGGGCAACGGCGTCGCCGAGGATCTGGTCTTCCACCGTGCCCTCGGCGAGGCCACCGGCAACCCGCAGTTCGGCGTCCTGCTCGGCTTTCTCGAGCAGTACCTGCGCGAGGCCATGCGCATCACGCGTGGCAACGAAGCGCGGCGCCAGGACTTCATGGATGCCGTGCGCAACGAGCACAAGGCCATCGTCGACGCCATTGCCGCCCGTGACCCGCGC
>JBBIPS010000055.1:0-12725 GCA_037442725.1 Burkholderiales bacterium
CTGCCCCGGCCTGGCTGCTGCGGGGGCGGCGCTGGCCGCTGCAGCGACGCTGCCGGACTTCTCGATGTGCGGCCTGGCGCGTTCGGCCAGGGCCTTGCGCGCATCCTCGGGCAGCGCCTGGTAGGCATTCCAGTGCGACTGGCGCTGTTGTGGCGACAACTGCTTGGCCTCCTGGAACGACAGCCTGGCGCGACCGCGCTCGGCCGGTGTCAGGCGTGCCCACTCGGCCATGCGCTCGTGCATGCGTTGTTGCTCGTCAGCTGGCAGCGACGGGAATCGCGTCGCGATCTTGATCCACTTGGCCTTGCGCAGTGCGTCCATGCCCGGCCACTCGCGCTCGAGCGGAGCCAACGCGCTGCGTTGCTGTGGTGTCAAGGCAGACCACGCCGGTCCGCCCGGACTGGCAGCCGGCCTGGTCGCTGCTGATGCGGCGCGTGCCGGGCTGGCCACCGCCGCAGACGCCGCAGGCGCGCCGGCAACCCATGGGCACGCCAAGCCGATCAGCGCTGCGGCCGATGCCTTGGCGATGAATTGGCGCCAGCGCAGCAAGCCCGCGGTCCTCAGCGGGGTTCGGCGCCGCGCAGGAACTCGGCAAACCCCGGGTCGCCATAGGCGGTTGGAGGCACCTCGTCGGCCAGCAGCGCCACGTCGATCTCGGCCGCGGTCACGACCTGCTCGCCATCGTGGTACTGCTGGATCAACATCAGTCCGGCAACCAGTGCGACGAGCGGCATCAGCGACGCCAGCCGCAACCACAGCGACGGCGCGCCTCCGAGCGCGACCGAGCCGTCCGCCTGCACGAAGGGTGCCGAGGCGGGAGCCGCCACGACGCGGACCGCGCGGGCGCGCTGCAACGCCTGTTCGCGGCCGAAGCGCAGCCGCTCGACGATGTCATGCGGCAGGCGGCCGGCCGATTCGCCCAGGCAGGCGGTCACGCGAAGTGCGAAGCGTCCCTCGAGCGCCGCGGCATGGGTCGATGCACCGGTAGTGGGCAGTGACAGGTACTTCATGGTGCGATTCCCTTGATCCGCAAGGCCTTGGCAAGGGCGTGTACCGCTCTGGAACAGTGGGTCTTGACGCTGCCTTCCGAACAACCCATCACCCCCGCCGTCTCGGCGACGTCGAGTTCCTCCCAGTAACGCAACAGGAAGGCCTCGCGTTGACGCGTCGGCAGCAGGGCGACCTCGGCTTCGATCGCCCGAAGGGTCTGGCCCCGCGAGACCAAATCGGCCGCGCTTTCGGCACCGAGCGCGCCGTCGGCCGACTCCAGGCGCTCGAGCAGGTCGAAGTCGTCACCATCGTCCGCGCCGGAGTCGAAATCCGACATATTCTGCAACACCGCATTGCGCACGCGCTGGCGCCGGAACCAGTCCATCGTGGCGTTGGACAGGATGCGCTGGAACACCAGTGGCAACTCGGCGGGCGGCCGATCTGCGTACTTCTCGGACAGCCGGATCATGGCGTCCTGCACGATGTCGAGTGCCGAGTCGTCGTTGCGCACGGCATAGACGGTGCGCTTGAAAGCGCGCCTCTCGACGCTCTTGAGGAAGTCCGAGAGTTCTCTGTCGGTCGCCAAGTGATGTCCGCCCGCCGCTGCCGGGTGGCGGCCGAAGGCGGGGCGGATTATGTCATCGGGCTTGCGCCGGATGGCACGCTGCGGTTCGATGCGCGCGTGAGGTGATAATGTTGCTTCGCACAAAGCGAAATGGATCCGCAGCCGGCCCGCCCACCCGAGGCGCCGAGGTCTGGCGGGTCGCCCAGGCTCCGATTCCGCCTCACGAGGGCGCGAGGAGGGGCACCGATGGTCTTTCTTCAGAGAAATTCACAAAGGTTCGAAATGGAAATGTCTGGCGCGGAAGTCAAGCGTGCCGCAGCGGCACCATCGCACACCCCATCTGACGCATCGCCCGCCGAGCTGAACGGCTCCGAGATCCTCGTTCGCTGCCTGCAGGCCGAGCACGTCAAGTACATCTGGGGCTACCCTGGCGGGGCCGTGCTGTACATCTACGACGCGCTGTACAAGCAGGACACGATCGAGCACGTGCTGGTGCGCCATGAGCAGGCCGCGGTCCATGCCGCCGACGGCTATGCACGCGCCACCGGGGAAGTCGGTGTCGCGCTCGTCACCTCGGGCCCGGGCGTGACCAATGCCGTGACCGGCATCGCCACGGCGTACATGGATTCGATTCCGATGGTCATCGTCACCGGCCAGGTGCCGACACCGGCGATCGGCATGGATGCGTTCCAGGAGTGCGACACGGTGGGCATCACGCGCCCGGTCGTCAAGCACAACTTTCTCGTCAAGGACGTGCGCGACCTGGCACTGACGATGAAGAAGGCCTTCCTCATCGCGCGCAGCGGACGGCCCGGCCCGGTGGTGGTCGACATCCCGAAGGACGTGTCGCGGGCGAGCTGCACCTTTGCCTACCCGGAGCGGGTCGAGATGCGCTCGTACAACCCGGTCAGGAAGGGCCACGGTGGCCAGATCCGCAAGGCGATGCAGTTGCTGCTGGCGGCCAAGCGGCCCTACATCTACACCGGCGGCGGTGTCATCCTGGGCAATGCGTCGGCCGAACTGCGCGAACTCGTCGGCCTGCTCGGACTGCCGTGCACCCACACCCTGATGGGGCTGGGTGCCGTCCCCGCGAGCGACCCCAGGTTCCTCGGCATGCTCGGTATGCACGGCACCTACGAAGCCAACATGACGATGCAGAACTGCGACGTGCTGCTGGCCGTCGGTGCGCGCTTCGATGACCGCGTGATCGGCAACCCGGCGCACTTCGCGTCGGTCGAGCGCAAGATCATCCACATCGACATCGACCCGTCGTCGATCTCCAAGCGCGTGCGGGTCGACATCCCGATCGTCGGCGACACGCGCGAGGTGCTGCAGGAGATGATCGTCCACGTCAGGGAATCGCAGTGCCGCCCCGACGCCGCGGCACTGGCGGCGTGGTGGGGCCAGATCAACGACTGGCGCAAGCGCGATTGCCTGGCCTACAAGCGCAGCAAGGACGTGATCAAGCCGCAGCATGTGGTCCAGACCCTGTGCGAGCTGACGCGGGGTCGCGACACCTACATCACCTCCGATGTCGGTCAGCATCAGATGTGGGCGGCGCAGTACTTCCGCTTCGAGGAGCCGCGGCGCTGGATCAACTCGGGCGGCCTGGGCACGATGGGCGTCGGCCTGCCGTATGCGATGGGCATCAAGTTGGCCAGGCCGGAGTCGGACGTGTTCTGCATCACCGGCGAAGGCTCGATCCAGATGTGCATCCAGGAGCTGTCGACCTGTGCCCAGTACAAGACGCCGGTGAAGATCATCGCGCTGAACAATCGCTATCTCGGCATGGTGCGGCAGTGGCAGCAACTCGACTATGGCGCGCGCTATTCGCACAGCTACATGGACGCGCTGCCCGACTTCGTCAAGCTGGCCGAGGCCTACGGTCATGTCGGCATCAAGATCGACAAGCCGGCCGAGGTCGAGCCGGCGCTGAAGGAATTGATCCGCCTGCGCGACCGCACCGTCTTCCTCGACGTGCGCACCGATCCGACCGAGAACGTCTGGCCGATGGTGCAGGCGGGCAAGGGCATCACCGAGATGCTGCTGGGGTCCGAGGACCTGTGAGCGGCCGAGCGCGGCCCGTGCCGGCGCCGTGATCGCGGCGCATGCAGCGGGCTGGCGCGAGACCACGGACACGGGCTGTTTCAATCACTGTTGTCGAAAGGGCGCGGCCAAGGGCCGGCGGCACACCCGCCGACGGGCTGAAGAACCGCGCCAGGAAGCAAGCCATGAAACACATCATCGCCGTGCTGCTCGAGAACGAGCCCGGAGCGCTGTCGCGCGTGGTGGCGCTGTTCTCTGCCCGCGGCTACAACATCGAGAGCCTGACGGTGGCACCCACCGAGGACGCGTCGCTGTCGCGCATGACCATCGTCACCAGGGGCTCGGACGACGTGATCGAGCAGATCACCAAGCACCTGAACCGGCTCGTCGATGTCGTCAAGGTGGTCGACCTGACCGAAGGCAGCTACACCGAGCGCGAGCTGATGCTCATCAAGGTGCGCGCCGTCGGCAAGGAACGCGAGGAGATGAAGCGCATGGCCGACATCTTTCGCGGCCGCATCATCGATGTCACCGAGCGCAGCTACACCATCGAGCTGACCGGGGACAGTGGCAAGCTCGACGCTTTCATCCAGGGTGTCGACCGTGCCGCGATCCTCGAAACCGTACGCACCGGCACCAGCGGGATCGGTCGCGGCGAGCGCATCCTGCGCGTTTGATACCGTCAACCTCCCGCAAGAACGTGAATGGAGAACCCAGCATGAAGGTCTACTACGACAAGGACGCCGACCTGAGCCTGATCAAGGGCAGGAACGTCACCATCATCGGCTACGGCTCGCAGGGGCACGCCCACGCGCAGAACCTGAACGACAGCGGCGTGAAAGTCACCGTCGGTCTGCGCAAGGGGGGTGCCTCGTGGGCCAAGGCCGAGAAGGCCGGGCTGAAGGTGGCCGAGATCGCCGCTGCGGTCAAGGGCGCCGATGTCGTGATGATCCTGCTGCCCGACGAGCAGATCGCCGCCGTCTACGACACCGAGGTGGCGCCGAACATCAAGCCGGGTGCCTCGCTGGCGTTCGCGCATGGCTTCAACGTGCACTACGGTCAGGTCGTGCCGCGCGACGACATCGACGTCTGGATGGTCGCGCCCAAGGCGCCGGGCCACACCGTGCGCAACACCTACACCCAGGGTGGCGGCGTGCCGATGTTGATCGCCGTGCACGCCGACAAGACCGGCCGCGCGCGCGACCTGGCGCTGTCGTACGCCGCGGCCAACGGCGGCGGCAAGGCCGGCATCATCGAGACCAACTTCCGCGAAGAGACCGAGACCGACCTGTTCGGTGAGCAGGCGGTGCTGTGCGGTGGCACGGTCGAGCTCGTCAAGGCCGGCTTCGAGACGCTCGTCGAGGCCGGTTACGCGCCCGAGATGGCCTACTTCGAATGCCTGCACGAGTTGAAGCTGATCGTCGACCTGATCTACGAAGGCGGCATCGCCAACATGAACTACTCGATCTCGAACAACGCCGAGTACGGCGAATATGTGAGCGGACCGAAGATCATCACCGAGGACACCAGGAACGCGATGCGCCGGGCGCTCGCGGACATCCAGACCGGCGAGTACGCCAAGAGCTTCATCCTCGAGAACCGCGCCGGCGCACCGACGCTGCTGTCGCGCCGCCGCCTGATGGGCGAACACCCGATCGAACAGGTGGGCGAGAAGCTGCGCGCGATGATGCCGTGGATCAAGGCCAACAAGCTGGTCGACAAGTCCAGGAACTGAGCCCCGGCCGTGGGCCGCAGGAGCGGACCCGCGCGGGCGCGCCGCCAGCGCGCAGTCGCAGCCCGTTCTTCGGGCGCCAGTTGCCGCCGATCGAGGTCGACCGGCGAGTCGACAAATCGGGAAACCGAGCCGGCCTCGAGCGGCGCTCGCGCGCCGGTCTGCGCAGGTGATTGCCACTCGACGAGCCGCCGCGCGCGGCCCGTTTTGCGACCGACGCCGGAGTATGCTCGCGCCCCATGAATGACTCGCAGCTCCAAGACGACGACGGGCCGGTGGGGGAAGTCGTACCGCGCCCGCGCCGCAAGGGCATCTACATCCTGCCCAACCTGTTCACGCTGGCCGCGCTGTTCGGCGGCTTCTATGCCATCGTGATGGCGATGAACGGCCGCTTCGAGTTCGCGGCTATCGGTGTCTTCAGCGCGATGGTGCTCGACAGCCTGGACGGCCGGGTCGCGCGCATGACGCATACGCAGAGCGCCTTCGGCGAGCAGATGGACAGCCTGTCGGACATGGTCAGCTTCGGTGCGGCACCGGCGCTGATCGCCTACGAATGGGGATTGAAGGGCCTGGGCAAGGCCGGCTGGGTCGCGGCGTTCGTCTACTGCGCCTGTGCGGCGCTTCGGCTGGCGCGCTTCAATACCAACCTCGGCGTTGTCGACAAGCGCTACTTCCAGGGCCTGCCGAGTCCGGCCGCGGCGGCCATCGTCACCGGGTTCATCTGGATCATGGACGACGCCGGCTTTCGCGAAGGCATCCGCGACATCCGCTGGCTGGTCTGGCTGACCTTCAGCATCACGCTGTACGCCGGGCTGACGATGGTGACCAACGTGCCGTTCTACAGCTTCAAGGACGTCAGCCTCAAGCGCAGCGTGCCGTTCGTGGTCATCGTCGCGATCGCGCTGGTCATCGCGTTGATCAACCTGCACGTGCCGGGCATGCTGTTCGGCCTGTTCGTGATCTACGGGTTGTCGGGCTACGCCGTCTATGCCTACCGGCGCGCCAAGGGCAAGCCGGTGAGCGTGATCGCCACTTCGACCGACGAGCCCGACGAAGCCGGGCTGCACCGCTGACGGAAGTCGGGCGGTTGTACACGTCGTGCTATATTGACCGCCATGAAGTCCTGGACCCAGCTCCTACTAGGCGTGCCTCTGGCGCGCTGATCGTCCACCGCTTCACCTGAACCCGGATCGACGGCCCGCCAGCGCGACGCAGCGGGCCGTTGGCGTTTCTGGTGGTCGATTCCCCGAGCTGCGTGGCACCCAGCCACCCCACGGAGAGTCCCATGCCGATGCTCGACCAGCCCGCCACCAAGTACCGCGCCTTCGCCCCGCTGCGGCTCGCGGATCGCCGCTGGCCTGATGCCGTGCTGTCGCGGCCGCCGCTGTGGTGCAGCGTGGATCTGCGCGACGGCAACCAGGCGCTGATCGAGCCGATGGACCCGGCGCGCAAGCTGCGCCTGTTCGAGACGCTGGTGCGCATCGGCTTCAAGCAGATCGAGGTCGGTTTCCCGGCCGCGTCGCAGGCCGACTTCGACTTCGTGCGGCTGCTCATCGACGTGACGATCCAGGTGCTGACGCAGGCGCGCGAGCACCTGATCGGGCGCACCTTCGATGCGCTCGACGGTGCGCCACGCGCGATCGTCCACCTCTACAACGCCACGGCCCCGGTGATGCGGCGCGTCGTGCTCGGCCTGGACGAGGACGGCATCGTCGAGCTGGCCAGCGCGCAGGCGCGCATGTTGCACGACCTGGCGGCGCGGCGCAGCGGCACGCAGTGGACCTTCGAGTATTCGCCCGAGATGTTCTCGGGCACCGAACTGGCGTTCTGCAAGCGCGTCGTCGATGCCGTCACCGAGGTCTGGCAGCCGACGCCGGCGCAGCCGTGCATCGTCAACCTGCCGTCGACGGTGGAGCACTCGACGCCGAACATCTTCGCCGACATGATCGAGTGGATGCACCGCCATCTCGCACGCCGCGACGCGATCGTGCTGTCGGTGCATCCGCACAACGACCGCGGCACCGCCACTGCGGCCGGCGAATTCGCGCTGATGGCCGGCGCCGACCGCATCGAGGGTTGCCTGTTCGGCAACGGTGAGCGCACCGGCAACGTCGACGTCGTCAACATCGCGCTCAACCTGTACACGCAGGGCGTGCATCCGCGGCTGGACTTCAGCGACATCGACTCGGTGCGGCGCTGCGTCGAGCATTGCACGCAGTTGCCGGTCCATCCGCGCCATCCGTATGTCGGCGACCTGGTCTATACGTCGTTCTCGGGCTCGCACCAGGATGCGATCAAGAAGGGTTTCGCGGCGCGCCGCGACGGCGACGTCTGGGACACGCCCTACCTGCCCATCGACCCCAAGGACCTGGGCCGCAGCTACGACGCGCTGATCCGCGTCAACAGCCAGTCGGGCAAGGGCGGCATCGCCTATCTGCTCGAGACCGAGTTCGGCCTCGAATTGCCGCGCCGGCTGCAGATCGAATTCAGTGCCGTCGTGCAGGCGGTGCTCGACGACCAGGGTCGCGAGTTGAGCGCTGCCGACCTGATGGCGCTGTTCGAGCACGAGTACCGGCTCGGTGCCGCCGCGACGACGATCGAACATCACAGCCTCGCCGTACGGGACGGCGGCCGGGTCCGGCTGGTCGCCTCGGTGCGCACCGGGGCCGGCGTGGTGACGGTACAGGGCGATGGCGCCGGACCTGTGGAGGCCTTCATTGCAGGCCTGCAGCGCGTGACCGGGTGTGCACTCGGTGTGCTGGACTACCACGAGCACGCGATCGGCGCAGGGGCCCAGGCGCGGGCTGCCGCCTACCTCGAACTGCGCGTTGGCGACAATCGCACGTTGTTCGGCGTCGGTGTCGACGCCAACATCGTCCTCGCGTCGATGAAGGCGGTGCTGTCGGCACTGATGCGCTGCGGCGTGGCGCTGGCGGCCGAGCCCGTCGTCGCCTGAGGAACCACCCGAGGAGCCAGGCCATGACCGACGCATTGATCATCTTCGACACCACCTTGCGCGATGGCGAGCAGTCGCCCGGCGCCTCGATGACCCGCGACGAGAAGTTGCGCATCGCGCGTCAGCTCGAGCGGCTGCGAGTTGACGTCATCGAGGCCGGTTTCGCCGCCTCCAGCCCGGGCGACTTCGATGCCGTGAAGGCGATTGCCGGTGCGATCAAGGACGCCACTGTTTGCTCGTTGGCACGTGCCAACGACCGGGACATCACGCGCGCTGCCGAGGCGCTGGCCGGCGCCCGACACGCGCGCATCCACACCTTCATCGCCACCAGTGCGTTGCACATGGAGAAGAAGCTGCGCATGACGCCCGACCAGGTGTTCGAGCAGGCCCGACTCGCGGTGCGCTTCGCGCGCAACCTGTGCGGCGAGATCGAGTTCTCGCCCGAGGATGCCTATCGTTCGGATCCCGACTTCCTGTGCCGTGTCCTCGAGGCGGTGATCGACGAGGGAGCGACGACGCTGAACATCCCGGATACCGTCGGCTATGCGGTGCCCGAGCTGTACGGCAATTTCATTCGCGCGCTGCGCGAGCGCATCCCGAATTCCGACAAGGCGATCTGGTCGGTGCACTGCCACAACGACCTGGGCATGGCGGTGGCCAATTCGCTGGCCGGCGTCAAGCTCGGCGGGGCACGTCAGGTCGAGTGCACGATCAACGGCCTGGGCGAGCGCGCCGGGAATTGCGCTCTCGAGGAGGTCGTGATGGCGGTGAAGACGCGCCACGACTACTTCGGACTCGACCTGCGCATCGACACGACGCAGATCGTGCCGGCCTCGCGCATGGTCAGCCAGACCACCGGTTTCGTCGTGCAGCCGAACAAGGCCGTGGTCGGTGCCAATGCGTTCTCGCACACCGCCGGCATCCACCAGGACGGCGTGCTCAAGGCGCGCGGCACCTACGAGATCATGCGCGCCGAGGACGTCGGCTGGGCTGCGAACAAGCTCGTGCTGGGCAAGCTGTCGGGCCGCAACGCCTTCAAGCAGCGCCTGCTCGAACTGGGCATCGGGCTCGAGTCGGAGGGCGAAGTCAACGCCGCCTTCGCTCGCTTCAAGGACCTTGCCGACCGCAAGAGCGAGATCTTCGACGAGGACATCCTGGCGCTGGTTGGCGACGAGAGCGTGACGCGCGAGCAGGAGCACTACCGGCTGGTGTCGCTCGCCCAGCACTCCGAGACCGGGGAGCGTCCCCACGCGGCGGTGACCTTCGCTGCCGGAGAGATCGAGCATCGCGCCGCGAGCGACGGCGACGGACCCGTCGACGCGAGCCTCAAGGCGATCGAATCGAAGCTGAAAACTGGCGCCGAACTGCTGCTCTATTCGGTCAACGCCATCACCAGCGGCAGCACAGAATCACAGGGCGAGGTCACGGTAAGGCTGCAACTCGGCGGACGGGTCGTCAACGGCGTCGGTGCCGATCCGGACATCGTGGTCGCGTCGGCCAAGGCCTACCTGTCGGCTTTGAACAAGCTGCATGCCAACGTCGAGCGCGTCGCGGCACAGGGCTGACGCCGCCATGCGTGGCCCCGGCCGCAAGTTCTCCATTCACTTGAAATAGCGTGCGCAAGTTTTTGATCTTGCGCATGTTTTTTGACTGGCCTAAACTGCGGCAGGACTTCTCGCTGGATCCGGGTGACGTCAGAATGAAAAATCCACTTGCGATGCTGTGGCTCGGGTTGGGCCTGCTGGCGCTGGCGTTGTCGCCGGCGCACGCCGCGCCGGATTCGAACAGCGGCAAGCCCTCGTGGCGCCAGCACTCGTCGGCTGCGCAGCACGCCAGGGCTCAGCACCGGACGGCGCCCACGCGCCAGCGCGCCGTCAGGCGCGCGCCGATTCGGGTGGCGGCGGCGCCGGCGCGGCCGTCGTTCGGTCAGTTGCAGGGTCTGCATGTCGGGGCCGACGCGCTCGGTCTGAAGTCGAGCGTCGCGCTGGTCGTCGACCAGGAGACTGACGAGGTGCTGTTCAGCAAGAACCCGCAAGCGGTGCTGCCGATCGCATCGATCACCAAGTTGATGACCGGCCTGGTGGTGGTCGAGGCCAGGCAGTCGCTCGACGACGTCCTGACGATCTCGCCGGACGACATCGATACCGAGAAGGGCAGTCGCTCGCGGCTCGCGGTGGGCACCGAGCTGACGCGCGGCGAGATGATGCACCTGGCGCTGATGTCGTCCGAGAATCGCGCGGCGCATGCGCTGGGTCGTTATTTTCCCGGCGGGCTCGGTGCACTGGTCGGTGCGATGAACCGCAAGGCTGCGGCGCTGGGCATGACCGATACGCACTATGTCGAACCGACAGGGCTGTCGAGCCAGAACCAGTCCAGCGCCAGCGACCTGGCGCGGCTGGTCAAGGAGGCGCACGGCAATCCGCTGCTGCGCGAGTTGACCACTTCACCCGAGGCGGAAGTGGCGGTGGGTCGCCGCCTGCTGCAGTTCCGCAATACCAACGGACTGGTGCGCGGTGGGCAGTGGGACATCGGCGTGCAGAAGACCGGCTACATCGCCGAGTCCGGCCACGGCTTGGTGATGCAGGCGCAACTGGCCGGGCGCAAGCTGATCATGGTGCTGCTCGACTCGGTCGGCAAGTACTCGCGCGTCGCCGATGCCGAGCGCATCCGCAAGTGGCTCGATCGGGCCCCGGCCGGCGCCGGCACGCGCCCGTCGTCCTGAAATCGGCGCGTCGGGCGGCCACCGTGGACTGCGAGGCGCCGATCAGCGCGCGTGGCCGAGGGCTGAGGAGATCTGCCCGGCCGTCGACTTGACGCGTTCGGCCCACGATTCCTCCAGCCGCTCGGCCGGCGCCGACACCGACAGCCCGGCCACCAGCGTGCCCTGGTCGTCGTAGATGCCGGCAGCGATGCAGCGCACACCCAGTTCCAGTTCCTCGTCGTCGCGCGCGAGTCCGCTCCGGCGCACCTGCGCCAGGTCGCGTTCGAGGCGGGGCAGATCGGTGATGCTGTTGCGCGTGTGACCCGACAGGCCGGTGCGGGTGGCATAGGCGTGCACCCGCTGCGGTTCGTCGTGGGCCAGGAACAACTTGCCCACCGAGGTCAGGTGTAGCGGTGCGCGGCCGCCGACGGCGCGCACCACCTGCATGCCAGAGCGCTCGCTGTAGGTGCGCTCGATGTAGACGATCTCGTCGCCCTGGCGCACGGACAGGTTGACGGGTTGATGCGTCAGCTTGTGCAACTCGCGCATCGGCCCGAGCGCGGCGTCGCGCACATCGAGCCGACCCTTCACGAGGTTGCCCAGTTCGAGCAGCCGCATGCCGAGTCGGTAGCTACCGGCCTCGGGGCGGTCGACGAGGCGGCCGAGGGCCAGGTCGTTGAGAATACGGTGTGCCGTCGACGGGTGCAGTCCGGTGCGCGCGCTCAACTCCTTGAGCGAGACGGGATCCTGGTGCGCCGCCAGCGCGTCGAGCAGCGAGAACATGCGCTCGATCACCTGGATGACCGGCTTGTGACTGTGGGTTGACATGGCGAGATCCTGAATCAGCCACCATTTTGCATGGCGAAAGCTCGTTCGAAATCGCGAGCCCTGCCCCGGGTCATCGCCGGCCTGGGCTTTGCGGCAGCGGTCACGCTTGGTTGGGTTCGCGGGTCGATGGCTGGGCCGACCGCCGATCCACGGCCTGCCACCGTGCCCGGGCCCACTCGGGCGGCCAGCGCGCCGGCCGTGCCGCCGGCCGCGACGCCTGGCGCGGGCGTGTCCCATGCGCGGCCAGCGCCGATGGCTGCCGAACTGCGCGTGCCGAGGGTTTCCGGGCGGCTGCAGGCGGCGCAGCTCGGCCTGGTCATCAACAGCTCAGACCCGTACTCGGTCGAGGTCGGTGCGTACTACGCCCGCCGACGCGGGCTACGGCCGGCGCAGGTGCTGCACGTCGAGCTGCCGTTGCGCGACGCCTTGACGGCCCAGGAGTTCGAGGCGCTGCGCGAGCGCATCGAGCAGTACTTCGGCGCCGACATCCAGGCCCTGGCGCTGGCCTGGAACGCGCCTTTCGCAGTCGAATGCAACTCGATCACCGGTGCGCTGGCGCTGGGTGTGGATGTGCTCATCAGCGATGTGCCGCAGGTGGCTTTGCAGAGGCGGGGAAGATGAAACGCGACTTCTCATCACTGCAAGGCGAATTCGATCTGCTGGTGTGTGGCGGCGGCATCTATGGCGCGTGGACGGCTTACGATGCGGCTTTGCGCGGGTTGAAGGTCGCGCTGGTGGAGCAGGGCGACTGGGCGAGTGCGACCTCCTCTGCGTCGAGCAAGCTGATCCACGGAGGGCTGCGTTATCTGGAGACCTACGATTTCAAGCTGGTGCGCAAGGCGCTGAAAGAGCGGCGGATGTTGCTGCAGGCAGCGCCGCATCGCGTGTGGCCGCTGCGCTTCGGTGT
>JBBIPS010000056.1:0-12643 GCA_037442725.1 Burkholderiales bacterium
GCCAACTGGTGCAGGGTCTTCTCGATCTTTCCAGCCTGGGCCAGGGCACCCTGGCCCTCCAGCTGTCCCCAGAGGATCTGGGCACGCACCTGGCCACCCTGGCCGAAGCTTTCAAGGCCAGCGCCCGGGCCAAGGGACTGGAGGTCCGCCTGAACCTTGCGCCCCTGCCCCGCCCCCTGGTGTGCGACGCTGCCCGGCTCACCCAGGCCCTGGAGGCCCTCCTGGGCAATGCCTTGGGCTTCACCGAGCACGGCACCCTCGGTTTCCGCATGAACGCCACGGCGAAGGGGCGGATCTGGCATCTGCGCTTCGAGATCGAGGACCAGGGACCGGGCCTGCCCCCGGACTGGGAGCGGCTGCTGCATCCGTTCGAGCAGGAGGAGCAGAGCCTCCGCCGCCGCCGGAACGGCCTGGGCATCGGCCTGCCCCTCGCCACTGGCCTCATCGAGCTGATGGGCGGAAAGATGGGGTTGATGCCCCTTGCTGCCGGCACCTTGGCCTGGGTGGAAATCGCGCTGCCGGAAGTGGAAGCCCAGTAGCATTGCTTCGCGATATACATAGAGGATCCATCGGAGCCTCCATGCCCGTCCGCGCCCTCCTGGCCTGCTTGATCCTTCTTTCGCCGCTGCCAGGCCAGGATGCCGGCCGGATCACCCTCGAATCCATCGCCCACCCCGCGAAGCGCGTGGCCTACGCAGGTACGCCCGCCACGCGGCTGGAGTGGCTGCCGGACGGATCGCTGGCGCAGATCCGGCGGACGGGGGACCAGATGGCGATCGAGCGCGTGGATCCCGCAACCTGGGCCAAGACCCCCCTCTTGGACGGGGGCCGCCTCCGGGGGGCCCTGGTGTCCGCCGGGGCCACCGGTACGGCCAGCACCAGCCGGGCCGGATGGCGGCGCCGCAGCGCCCGCAGCGCCGCGCGCACCGTCGTGCCGGTGGCGATGCCGTCGTCGACGACGATCGCCGTGCGCCCGCCGACGTCGACCGCCGCACGCCCGCGCAGGTAGGCCTGCCGGCGTCGCGCGATCTCGCGCAACTCGCTCGCGGCCTGCGCCTCGATGTACTGCGCGTCGACGCCGGCGCTGCGCTGCACGTCTTCCTCGACGACGATCTGCGGTGGATCGCCCTCGACCACCGCCGCCACCGCCAGCTCGCGCTGCCACGGCACGCCGATCTTGCGCACCAGCAGCAGGTCGAGCGGCGCGCCCAGCGCACGCGCCACCTCGGCCGCCACCGGCACGCCGCCGCGCGGCAACGCGAGTACGACGATCGGCGCCGGCAGGTGCAGCCGCAGCAGTTGCGCGGCCAGCGCACGGCCGGCTGTGGCGCGGTCAGCGAAACGCGTGGCCACCGATGGCCCCGGGACTCATGCTGCCGGCGCCGCGCGGGTCTGCGCTCGGCACGGCATCGCGGCGTCGTTCACGCATAGCGCCGGCGCACCAGGTGGCTGTCGAACCAGCCCGCAGCCAGCTCGGCGACGACATCCTGCAGCCGAGCAGGCGCAGCGCGGCGCGGTTCAGATCGAGCACCTGCGGATCGGCGCCGCCGACGATCAGCAGCGTCGGCGCCTCGACGCGATCGAGGCAGTGCGCGGCCAGGTCCGGCCGGCCACCGCGCGACACCACGGCACCGACCCGGCTCGGCTGCGCCGCCGCCGCCACCAGCGCCGCGGCAACGCCGGTGCTGGCTCCGAACAGGCCGACCGGCAGCCGGGCGATCGCACCGAAGTTCGCGCCCGCGCTCTGCTGCCCGACCCAGTCCAGCGCCTGCTCGACACGGCCACCGAGCAACGCGACGTCGAACACGTTGCGCCGGTCTGCAGCCTCGCGCTCGGTGAGCAGGTCGAACAGCAGCGTGGCCTGGCCGTGCCGCTGCAGCACCTGTGCCACGCGTCGGTTGCGCTCGCTCAGGCGGCTGCTGCCGCTGCCGTGCGCGAACAGCACCAGCGCAGCCGCGTCGGCCGGGATCTCGAGCTCGCCGGGCAAGCCCAGCGCGCCGACGCGCACCTGCTCGATCTGTATCGTCGCCCTCACCGCCGTCATCCCGCCGATGCGGCATCGTCGCGCGCGACCGGCTGCGCCGATTGAGCGCACTCAACAGTGCATCCGCGCATGCCCGCGTTCCCCTCGAACGCAGGGTGCCGCCGCAGCGGCAGGCGGCGCGACCGGGTCGCGCATCGCGTCACTCGAGCGGGCCGGCCTCGGCGGCCGCGGTCGCGCGCGTCGCGGCCGCCGGCGCATTGGCGATCATGCAGTCGATCGTCAGCACCAGGCCGGCGATCGAGCCGGCGTTCTGCAGCGCCAGCCGCGTCACCTTGGCCGGATCGATGATGCCCATCTGCAGCAGGTCGCCGTACTCGCGCGTCGCGGCGTTGTAGCCGAACGCCGGGTCGGGCGAGTCGTCGACGCGCTGCAGCACCACCGACGCCTCGTCGCCGGCGTTGGCGACGATGCGGCGCAGCGGCTCCTCGAGCGCGCGCGCGACGATGCGCAGCCCCGAGTTCTGGTCCAGCGTCGCCCCCTGGAGCGCGCCGAGCGCGTGCCGCGCGCGCAGCAGCGCGACGCCGCCGCCGGGGACGATGCCCTCCTCGATCGCGGCGCGCGTGGCGTGCAGCGCGTCCTCGACGCGGATGCGACGTTCCTTCAGCTCGGTCTCGGTGGCCGCGCCGACCTTGATCAGCGCCACGCCGCCGGCCAGCTTGGCGAGGCGCTCGTCGAGCTGCTTGCGCTCATAGTCGCTCGTCTGCGCATCGCGCTCCTTCTTGATGCCGGCGATGCGCTCGGCCACCGCCTGCGCCGCTCCGGCACCGCCGATCAGCGTCGTGTCGTCCCTGCCGACCTCGACGCGCCTGGCGCGGCCCAGGTCGGCCAGCGTGGCCTTGGCCAGCGTGCGCCCGAGCTCGTCGCCGATCACCGCGCCGCCGGTGAGCACGGCGATGTCCTGCAGCATCGCCTTGCGCCGGTCGCCGAAGCCGGGCGCCTTGACGGCGCAGGTCTTGAGCGTGCCGCGCAGGGTGTTGATGACCAGCATCGCCAGCGCGTCGCTGTCGATGTCCTCGGCGATCACGAGCAGGGGCCGGCCGGCCTTGACGACCTCCTCGAGCAGCGGCAGCAGGTCCTGCAGCGACGACAGCCGCTTGTCGACGAGCAGGATCGAGGCGTCCTCGAGCACCGCACTGCCGCGCTCGGCGTTGTTGATGAAGTAGGGGGAGAGGAAACCGCGGTCGAACTGCAGGCCCTCGACCACCTCGAGCTCGCTGACCAGCCCCGAGCCCTCCTCGGTCGAGATGGCGCCGTCGCGGCCGACCTTGTCGATCGCGCGCGCCAGCAACTCGCCGATCGAGCGGTCGTTGTTGGCCGAGATCGACGCCACGTGCGCGATCTCCTGCGCGCTGGCACACGGGCGCGCCATGCGGCCGATCTCGGCCACCACGGCCTCGACGCCCTGCTCGATGCCGCGCTTGAGGTCCATCGGGTTCATGCCGCCGGCCAGGTAGCGCAGCCCTTCGTGGATCATCGAGTGCGCCAGCACCGTCGCGGTGGTGGTGCCGTCGCCGGCCATCTCGCTGGTGCGCGCGGCCACCTCGCGCAGCAGTTGCGCGCCCATGTTCTCGAAACGGTCCTCGAGCTCGATCGCCCGGGCCACCAGCACGCCCGAGTTGACGATCTGCGGCGCGCCGAAATCGCGCTCGAGGATCACGGTGCGCCCGCGCGGCCCGAGCGTGACCTTGACCGCCTCGGCCAGTGCGTCGATGCCGCGGCGCAGACGCTCGCGCGCGTCGTCGTGAAAGCTCAGTTGCCTGGCTGCCATCGCGTCATCCTCCTTGCCGGCGACGCGCCATCGTCGTGCCCGCGGCGCGCTGCACGATTGAGCGTGCGCAAGCGCCGCCATGACCGTGCCGCCGGGCCGGCTGCGGCGCGCCCGGCGTGTCGAGGCGCAATCGTTGCCGCATTGAGCCGGGACAATCCGGCGGCGCAGCCGGCCCCTACGATGAACCTGGATGCCGCCCGGGGTCCGGGCGTCGGCAGTGCCGGCGCGCGTGCCTGACCGTCGCGGCAGCGATCGACCCGCAGCGATGAAACCGGACTCCCCCCCCTCCACCCCGGGCCGGCCGGCCGGCGCGCGCAGTGCAGCGCCGGTGCCTGCGGCAGCGACGATCCCGGCTGGCCCCGCGCCGGCGGCGCACGACTTGGCGCCAGGTCCGGCCGGACCCGGGACTGCCGAGGCAGATCTGCGGCTGGCCGCGATGGCCTTCGAAGTGCCGCATGGCGTGATGATCACCGACGGGCGCGGCGTGATCGAACGCGTCAACCCGGCCTTCACGCGCATCACCGGCTACGGCGCCGGCGAGGTCGTGGGCCGCAACGCGCGGCTGCTGCAGTCCGGGCGCCACGACCGCGCGTTCTATGCGGCGATGTTCGGCGCCGTGCGCGCCACCGGCTGGTGGCAGGGCGAGGTCTGGAACCGACGCAAGAGCGGCGAGGTCTACCCGGAGTGGCTGACCGTCTCCGCGGTGCACGACGACCGCGGCGCGCTGGCCCACTACGTCGGCACGATGCAGGACATCTCGCTGCGCAAGTCACGCGAACAGGCGATCGAGCAGCTCGCCTTCCGCGACCCGCTGACCGGATTGCCGAACCGGCGCCTGCTGATCGATCGGCTGCAGCAGGCGATGGCCGTGAGCGCGCGGGCCCGGCGCGAGGGCGCGCTGATGTTCATCGACCTCGATCACTTCAAGGACGTCAACGACACGCTCGGCCACGACCGCGGCGACGAGTTGCTGCGCCAGGTGGCCGAGCGGCTGACCGGCTGCGTGCGCGAGTGCGACACCGTGGCCCGGCTCGGCGGCGACGAGTTCGTCGTGATGCTCGCCGCCGACCTGAGCGCGGCGGGCGACGCGGCGGCGGCGCAGACCCGGCTCGTCGGCGAGAAGATCCTGGCCGCGCTCGGGCGCCCGTTCCAGCTCGCCGGCCAGCCCGGCCACGGCAACGCGAGCATCGGCGTGGCGCTGTTCAGCAACCACCAGGTCGACGCCGACGAACTGCTGCACCGCGCCGACCAGGCGATGTACCAGGCCAAGGCCGCCGGCCGCAACACGCTGCGCTTCTACGACGAGGCGATCCAGCAGTCGCTGCAGCGGCGTGCCGCGCTCGAAGGGCAGTTGCGCCAGGCGCTGCAGCGCGGCGAGTTCGTCCTGCACTACCAACCCGAGGTCGACCGCGAACGGCGCCTGCTCGGCACCGAGGCGCTGCTGCGCTGGCAGCACCCGCAGCGCGGCCTGCTGCTGCCGGCCGACTTCATTGCCGTTGCCGACGACTGCGGTCTCATCCATGCCCTGGGGCGCTGGGTGCGCCAGACCGCGTGCGCGCAGTTGGCGGCCTGGGCCGGCCAGCCCGGGCTGGCGGGACTGACCTTGTCAGTCAATGTCGGCGCGCGCGAATTCGGCGACGAGCGTTTCGTGCCGCAACTGCTCGAACTGCTCGATCGCAGCGGCGCCGACGCAGCCCGACTCGAAATCGAACTGAGCGGGCACGCGCTGCAGCACCACTGCGACGACGCCGTCGCCCGGATGAACTCGCTGCGCGCGCGGCGTCGGCCTCACGCTCGACGACTACGGCACCGGCGCCGCGTCGCTGGCCTGCCTGAAACGCCTGCCGCTGAGCCGCGTCAAGCTCGACCGCGCGCTGGTACGCAGCCTGCCGGGCGACCCGCGCGACGCCGCCATCGCGCGCACCCTGATCGACCTGAGCCACGGCCTGGGGCTGGTCGCGATCGCCGCAGGCGTGCAGACCGAGGACCAGTTCGACCTGCTCGCAGGCCACGGCTGCGACGGCTTCCAGGGCGAGCTGTTCGGCCACGCCGCGCCGCTCGACGCGCTGCGCCTGACGGCGCCGCGGCCCCACCGCTGAGGTCCGCGTCGCCGCGCCGAAGCGCCGGTGAAATCCGCAGCGGTGCGCCCGATGCACTCCGGGCCTGCATGGCGCCTCCCGGCGTCTGCGAACCATCGGACGGGCCGCGCTGCGCGCGGCGGTCGATCACCCCATCATGTGCTGCGGCAGCCAGGTCGCCAGACCCGGGAACAGGCACAGGATCAGGATCGCCAGGACCATGCAGCCCATGAAGGGCAGCGCGCCCCTGAGGATCGTGGGCAGCCGGATGTCGGGCGTGATGCCGTTGATGACGAACAGGTTCAGCCCGACCGGCGGTGTGATCAGGCCGAGCTCCATGTTGATCGTGAGGATGACGCCGAACCAGATCGGGTCGAAGCCGGCGGCGTTGATCACCGGCATCAGGATCGGCGTCGTCATCAGGATGATGGCGGCCGGGGGCAGGAACATGCCGGCCACCAGCAGCATCAGGTTGATCGCCGCCATGATGATCCAGCGGTTGACGTGCATCTGGCCGATCGACTCGGCCAGGTTCTGCGTCACCTGCAGCGACGACATCATGTAGCCGAACAGGATCGATGCGCCGATGATCAGCATCAGCATGCCCGATTCGCGCAGCCCGTCGCGGAAGATCAGCCACAGCGCGGCGGGGCGCCAGACGCGGTAGATCACGACCACCATCACCAGGCACAGCAGCGCGCCCACACCCGCGGCCTCGGACGGCGTCGCGATGCCGCCGTACAGCGCGTACACCACGCCGGCGATGACGGCCAGGAACGGCAGCAGCTTGGGCAGCAGCTCGAGCTTTTCCCGCATCGTGTAGGTGCGGTCCTGGTCGACCAGCCGGGTGCCGCGCTTCCAACTCAGGAACAGCGCCCAGGCCATGAACAGCGAGGTCAGCAGCAGGCCGGGGATGATGCCCGCGATGAACAGGCGTCCGATCGAGGTCTCGGAGGCGACGCCGTACAGGATCATCGTGATGCTGGGCGGGATCAGGATGCCCAGCGTGCCGCCGGCGGCGATGGCGCCGGTGGCGAGGTCGGCGTCGTAGCCGCGCCGACGCATCTCGGGGATGCCCATCTTGCCGATCGCCGCGCAGGTGGCGGGCGACGAGCCGGTGAGCGCGGCGAACAGCGCGCAGGCGCCGATGTTGGAGATGACCAGCGAGCCCGGGATGCGGTGCAGCCAGCGCGCCAGCGCCTCGTACAGGTCGCTGCCGGCGCGCGACGACGCCACCGCCGCGCCCATGATGATGAACATCGGCAGCGACACCAGCGTGAAGTCGTCGAGTCCGGCAAAGACCGTCTCGGGGATGAAGGCGATGCTGCCCAGGCCGTCGAAGGCCAGCATGAACGCGAGCGCGGTCGCACCCAGCGCGAAGGCGATCGGCATGCCGGTGGCCAGCAGCGCGACGGTGACGACGAAGATCAGCAAGCCGATGACCGATGGACTCATCGCCGGACGCGCCGCAGCGCCCTCCTACAGATGCTCATCGGGCGACATCCCGAACGGTGGCTGGCGCCGCGTGGCGACGAGCCAGATCTCGGCGCCGAGCTGCAGGCACAGCAGCGCCAGCCCGACGGGGACCGCCAGGTACGGGATCCACAGCCGCGCGCGCCACATCGACGGCGTGGTCAGGCCACTGTGGTAGGCGTCCCACCACCAGGCCACGGCGGCATAGAGAAAGAAGGCGCAGAACACCAGCGCGATGACGCTGCCGAGCAGGTGCAGCGCGCGCCGCATCGGCTGCGCTGCCATCAGCGGCAGCACGTCGACGCTGACGTGCCCGCGCGTGAGCAGGATGTACGGCGCGCCGATGAAGGTGGCCGCCACCAGCGAGTAGGTGACGAACTCGGTCTGCCAGATCGACGACTGGTTCAGCACCGCACGCACGAACACCATCTGGCAGATCACGCCGATCGCGAGCGCGATCAGCGCCGCGGCCGCCACGCCCAGCGTGCGCGACGCGGCGTGGACCGCCGCCACCCAGCCGGGCAGCAGCGGCCCGTCTTCACTTGACACCGAGCGCCTTCTCGATGAGTTCCTTGCCGCCGGGCACCTTGTCGGCGAACTGCTTGTACGAGGTCTTCTGCGCCACGGCGCGCCAGGCGCCGGCTTCGGCGTCGGTCAGCGTCACGACCTCGACGCCGGCCTTCTTGAATGCCTCGACCATCTTGTCGTCCAGCCCCTTGGACTCGGCGGCGAAGTACGCCTCGGCCTTCTTCGACGCCGCCATCAGCGCCTTCTGCTGCGCGGCGTCGAGCTTGTCCCAGCTGCGCTTGGACATCAGCACCGGCTCGTACATGAACCACAGCGCGTTGTCGCCCGGCGCCGTGATGCACTTGATCTGCTCGTACAGGCGGAACGACACGAAACTGCCGGTCGAGGTGTCGGTGGCCTGCGCGACGCCCTGCTGCAGCGCGTTGTAGACCTCGTTGGACGGGATCGAGACGATCGACGCGCCGGCGCCGGCCCACATCTGCGAGAAGGTGGCGCCGGCCGAGCGCACCTTGAGCCCGGCGGCATCCTCGGGCTTGCGGATGCACTTGTCCTTGGCGCCGAAGGCACCCGCCAGCCAGGCGTCGGCCAGCACCTTGACGCCACCCTGTTCGATGATGGCCTTGATGTCGTGCATGAACGGCGACGCGTTGATGCGCTCGGCGTGCGCATGGCCCTTGACCAGCCCCGGCATCAGCGTCGCGCCGAACTGCGGATGCGTGCCCGACGCGTAGTCGAGCGGGAACGAGGTCAGGTCGATCTGGCCCGTCAGCATGGCCTTCCACTGCTCCTTCGGCTTGACCAGGCTGGAGCCGGGGAACACCTTGATCTCGAGGCCGACCTTGGCCGCGGCGACCTCGCGCGCGATCATCTGCACCATCTCGTCGCGCACGTCGCCCTTGCCACCGGGGAACTGGTGCGACGCCTTGAGCGTGACGTCGGCGGCACCGGCGGCGCTGGCAGCGGCCAGCGCTGCGGCGGCCAGCGCCCAGCGGGCGTTGGCCAGAGAGGTCTGTCGACTTGTCATGTTTGTCTCCGTGCGAGTTGGCAGGCTGACTCCAGCCTGCCGGCACTGTAGCGCGCGGATGCCGACGCACCGGGCCCGGTGTGCTAGTGAAAATCCCTGAGGCCGGCGGCGCGCGTGCGGCAGCGGCCCGTCGCGCGCCGACGTCGTTGCAGGCCCAGCGCCACGCGCCGGACGCGCATTGCCGCGACCGCACCCCGCTGCCATCGGGTTAGTGCGCAACGGGGCCGGCGCCGCTTCGACCGAGAATCGCCGCCTGCGCGGCATCACGCCGCGCGTCGCCAAGGAGGATCGCATGCACTACTTCGTCACCGGCGCCACCGGTTTCATCGGCAAGCGCCTGGTCAAGGCGCTGCTCGCGCGGCGTGGCGCGACGGTGTACTTCCTGGTGCGCCCGGGCTCCGAGTCCAAGCTCGGCCCCCTGTACGCCTACTGGGGCGTGAGCCGCAGCCGCGCGATCCCGATCAGCGGCGACCTCACCGAGCGCAAGCTCGGCGTCGGCGCTGCCGACCTGAAGCGGCTGAAGGGCCAGGTCAACGGCGTCTACCACCTGGCGGCGGTCTACGACCTCGCCGCCGACGAGGCGAGCCAGGTGCGCGTCAACATCGAGGGCACGCGCAATTTGGTCGAGTTCGCCAAGGCGATCGACGCCGGGCATGTGCACCATGTGTCGTCGATCGCCGCCGCCGGCATGTACGAGGGGGTGTTCCGCGAGGACATGTTCGACGAGGCCGAGGGGCTGGACCACCCGTACTACATGACCAAGCACGAGAGCGAGAAGATCGTGCGAACCGAGTGCAAGGTGCCGTGGACGGTGTACCGCCCGGCGGTGGTGGTGGGCGACTCGCGCAGCGGCGAGATGGACAAGGTCGACGGCCCGTACTACTTCTTCAAGCTGATCCAGCGCATGCGCGAGATCCTGCCGCCGTGGATGCCGGCGGTCGGGCTCGAGGGCGGGCGGCTCAACATCGTGCCGGTGGACTTCGTCGTCGCCGCGCTCGACCACATCTCGCACTCGCGCCACGCGATCGACGGCAAGTGCTTCCACCTGGTCGACCCGATGGGCTACCGCGTCGGCGACGTGCTCGACATCTTCGCCCGCGCCGCGCACGCGCCGAAGATGAACCTGTTCGTCAACGCCGCGCTGTTCGGCTTCATCCCGAAGAGCGTGCGCAAGGGCCTGATGGCGCTGGCGCCGGTGCGCCGCGTCTACCGCGCGGTGATCAAGGACCTGGGCGTGCCCGAGGACGTCGCCAGCTTCATCAACTACCCGACCCGCTTCGACCGCCGCGAGACCGACGCCGCGCTGGCCGGCAGCGGCATCGAGTGCCCCGACCTGCACGACTACGCCTGGCGGCTGTGGGACTACTGGGAGCGCCACCTCGACCCGGCGCTGTTCGTCGACCGCTCGCTCGAGGGCACGGTGGGCGGCAAGGTGGTGCTCGTCACCGGCGGCTCGTCGGGCATCGGGCTGGCCGCGGCGCACCGGTTTGCCGGCGCCGGTGCCGTCACGCTGATCTGCGGGCGCGACGAAGACAAGCTGGCCGACGCCGTCAGGGAGCTCAGCGAGCGCGCCGGCAAGGACGCCAAGGTGTTCGGCTACGCGGTGGACATCGCCGACGCGGCGAGCTGCGCCAGGTTCCTCGAGACCGTGCAGGCCGAGCACGGCGGCGTCGACTTCCTCGTCAACAACGCCGGCCGCTCGATCCGCCGCGCCATCGAGTCGAGCTACGACCGCTTCCACGACTTCGAGCGCACGATGCAGCTCAACTACTTCGGCAGCCTGCGCGTGACGCTGGGGCTGCTGCCGGGCATGGTGGCCAGGAAGAGGGGGCACATCGTCAACATCAGCTCGATCAGCGTGCTCGTCAACGCGCCGCGCTTCTCGGCCTACGTGGCGAGCAAGGCGGCGCTGGACGCATGGACGGCGTGCGCGTCGAGCGAGTTCGCCGACCAGGGCGTGACGTTCACCACCGTCAACATGCCGCTGGTGCGCACGCCGATGACCGCGCCGACCAGGATCTACGAGAACATGCCGCTGCTCGCGCCCGACGAGGCCGCCGACCTGATCGTGCAGGCCTGCATCGACAAGCCGGCGCGCGTGGCCACCCGTCTGGGCATCTTCGGCGCACTGCTGCACGCGGCCGCGCCGCGCATCACGCAGATCGTCATGAACACCACCTTCCGCATGTTCCCCGACAGCGCCGCGGCCAAGGGCGAGAAGCCAGCCCGGCCGACGCTGTCGCCGGAGGCGATCGCGCTGTCGCAGATGATGCGTGGCGTCCACTTCTGACGGACATCGGCGGGCCATGCGGGGCCAAGCCCGCGGCTCGCGGCGCTCGACCTTCGAGGCAGGGGTCTCGACGGTCGGGGGGGGGCGTCGGAGAGATCGCGGGCGAGTTGCGCGACGGGCGCGGTCGGTCAGCCGTCGAGCGGCGACAACGAGACCAGTCGCCGCACCAGATCGCTCAGCGACGTTGCCTCGGTCTTGGCCAGTACGGCCTTGATCTGGGTGCGCACCGTGTGCGTCGACACCTGGCGGCGGCGCGCGATGTCGTCGGCCGCCACGCCCTGCGCCAGCAGCACCGCCACGCGCGCCTCGGCCGGCGTGAGTTCGAACACCTCGGCAATCACCAGCGCATCGGGCTGCGCGGTGGTCGCAGTGTCGTGAAACATGATCATCGCCAGCGGCTGGGCGCCGAACACGCCCATCACCTCGGCGGGTCGTAGCGGGGCCAGGCAGGCCATCACCTTGCCGATGCCATCCGTGGTGCGCAGACGCACCTGGCGTCGCGACGCGGCCCCGGGCGCACCCGAGCCCAGTGCCAGCGTCTGCAGCGCGGCCGTCAGTTCCGCGTCGTCGTCGCGGTGGAGGCAGCCCAGCAGGCCGCTGCGGTTGACGACGTCGCGCGTCGCCGCCAGCGCGTCGCGTGCCGCGGCATTGGCGTACAGCAGCGCGCGCGAGGCGTCCACCAGCACCACCGGCTGGCGCAGGCCGTCGAGGATCGCGCACCCGACGCCGCGCTCGAGGTGCAGGCTCGCGAGGTGGCGATAGTTGGCGATGGCCTCGACGAAGTGCCCGCGCAGGCCGTCCATCCAGCGCACGGTGTGGACGGCGCCAAGGGCACGTTTGCGCGCAGCAGCGTGCTCAACTTCACCGGGCCCGTGACGCGGCCGGAATCGTTCACAGCCAACCAGGTGGCCGGCGTCGCCCGCAACGGGTACCTCTACCGCGTGCCGGAGGTCGTCACGAACAGCGCCGGCAAGGCGAGCACGGTGCGTGAGGCGGTGTTCATGCCGCTGCGCGGCATGGGCACGGTCGGCGCGTTCCCGTCCGCGTCGCCCGCGCAACCCGAAGTCACCGCGTACCAGTACTACGTGGCCAGGCCCTGATCTCCTGCGCCGGCAGCGGCACGCGCCGGCGGCGGGCCGTCGCTGATCGAATGCATGACGTATCGCCACAGCGGGCATTCGCGCGCCGATCCCGCGAAATACCGTCCAGAGGGCGAGCTCGAACGCTGGAAGGAGCGCGACCCGATTCCGAACTTCAGCAGACGGCTGATTGAAGAGGGGATTGCAAAACTGGAGCAACTGAATGCGATCCGGGAGCAGGCTGCCGCCACCGTGAAGGAAGCGGTGAAGTTTGCCGAGGAATCGCCATGGCCCGAAGATGGCGAGGTATACAACGATATTTACGTGTGACAACCCTTACACAGCCCCCTTCCTCCAGT
>JBBIPS010000057.1:0-12620 GCA_037442725.1 Burkholderiales bacterium
CTCGCCGACCACGCCGAGGTCGTGGCTGATGAACAGCAGGCTCATGCGCAGCCTGTCCTTGAGCCCGGCCAGCAGCTCGAGGATCTGGCGCTGGATCGTCACGTCGAGCGCGGTGGTCGGCTCGTCGGCGATCAGCAGCCTGGGCTCGCAGGCCAGCGCCATCGCGATCATCACGCGCTGCTGCTGGCCGCCCGAGAGCTCGTGCGGATACGAGCCGAGCCGGCGCCTGGGCTCCGGCATGCCGACTTCGTCGAGCAGCGCCTCGGCGCGCGCCAGCGCGGCGCGCCGGCCCAGCCGCAGGTGGTGGACGAGCGGTTCGGCGAGTTGCGCGCCGACGGTGAACACCGGGTTCAGCGAGCTCATCGGGTCCTGGAACACGCAGGCGATCTCGCGCCCGCGCAAGCCCTGCAGCTCGCGCAGCGGGGCCTGCAGCAAGTCCTGGTCGCGGTAGAGGATGCGACCGCGCCGCTCGGCGTTGTCGGGCAGCAGGTTGAGCACGCTCATCGCCGTGACGCTCTTGCCCGAGCCCGATTCGCCGACCAGCCCGACGGTCGAGTTCTCGGGCACGTCGAAGCTCACGCCGCGCACGGCAGGCACCAGCCGGCGCTCGCCGCGCTCGCCGATGCGGAAGTCGACCTCGAGGTCCTGGATGCTCAGCAACATGCGACGGCCCCGGTCAGTCCGCACCGCGCAGCTTGGGGTCGAGCGCGTCGCGCCAGGCGTCGGCCATCAGCGAGAAGGCGGTGACGAACAGCGCCATGAACGCCGTGGCGGCGGCGAGCTGCCACCAGTAGCCCAGGATCAGCTCGCTCTGCGCCTCGGCCAGCATCGTGCCCCAGCTCACCTGGTCGATCGGCACGCCCAGCCCGAGGTAGGACAGGATCACCTCGGCCTTGATGAAGCCCACCACCAGCAACGACATGCGCACCAGGACGACGTGGCTGACGTTGGGCAGGATGTGGCGGAACATGCGCGAGGTGGCCG
Organism: Burkholderiales bacterium; assembly: GCA_037442725.1. Lineage (GTDB taxonomy): Bacteria > Pseudomonadota > Gammaproteobacteria > Burkholderiales > Burkholderiaceae_C > Pseudaquabacterium. Next base: position 985 of record JBBIPS010000057.1, read on the forward strand.
AGGCGCCGATGGCCTCGGCGGCGCGCACGTACTCGCGCCCGGCGTGCTTGATGAACTCGGCGCGCACCTGGCGGTACAGCCCGGTCCAGCCGACCAGCCCGAGGATCAGCACCACCGTGCCGACGCCGCGACCGAGCACCGCGGCGAAGGCGAAGATGAGCAGGATGTCGGGGATCGCGGTGAAGACGTTGTACAGCCACTCGAGGAAGTCGCCGACCTTGCCGCCGAAGAATCCCGCCAGCGCGCCCAGCAGCGTGCCGATGACGGTGGCCACGACGGCCGCGAGGACGCCGACGAAGACCGAGATCTCGGTGCCCTTGACGGCCTTGGCCAGCACGTCGCGGCCGAGCCGGTCGGCGCCCAGCACCAGCGTCTGGGCCTTCTTCGTCTCGACCGTCTGCAGCCTGGCGGCGCGCTCGGCCCACTCCTGGTAGCGCGGCGCCAGCGGATCGATGTCCGAGAGGTCGACGTTGGGGAACTGTTTCGACTCGAGCCCTTCGATCACGCCGGACTGCTCGGCGGTGCGCGGCCCGAGCAGCGTCGGCGGCGCGTTCGGCAGCGCCAGTTCGCGCTGCCAGTCGCGCGCCACCGCACCCGATGCCGCGGCGGCGATCAGCAGCAGGTAGGCCAGCACGATGGCCAGGCAGACCATGCCGACGCGGTCGCCGCGGTAGCGTCGCCACGCTGCGCGCCAGACGCCTTCGGAGCGTTCGATCGGTGCGGCTGGCGCCGCGGGCGCGAGCACCGCGCTCACTTCAGCACCACGCGCGGATCGACCAGCTTGTAGAGCAGGTCGGTGGCCAGGTTGATCAGCATCGTCAATATCGCCAGGTAGACGGTGGTGGCCTGGATCACGGGATAGTCGCTGCGATTGACGGCCAGCAGCACCTCGCGGCCGAGGCCGGGGATCGAGAAGAAGACCTCGATCAGGAACGAGCCGACGAAGATCCCCGGCAGCGCCAGCCCGACGTTGGTGATGATCGGAATCATCGCGTTGCGCAGCACGTGCCTGAACAGCACCACGTCCTCGGTCAGGCCCTTGGCGCGCGCGGTGCGCACATAGTCGTGGCCGAGTTCGTCGAGGAAGAAGGTGCGGTACAGCCGCGTCTGCGGCGAGATGCCGACCAGCACCGCCAGCAGCACCGGCAGCGGCACGTAGGTGGCCAGGTTGGTCCACACCGAGTCGCTCCAGCCCTGCACCGGGAACCAGCCGAGCTGGAAGCCGAACACGTATTGGCCGACGATGATGTAAACGAGGAAGCTGATCGACAGCGCGACGGTGGTCACCACCATCAGCACGCGGTCGGTGAGCGAGCCGCGCACGTACGACACGCCCATCGCGATCGGCACCGACACCAGCGTGTCGAGCACGAGGATCGGCAGCATCACCGTCAGCGTGTTCGGCAGCCGGGTCGCGAACAGCTGCGCCACCGACTCGTTGGTGGCCCAGCTGCGGCCCCAGTCGAAGGTGGCAATCTGCTTGAGGAAGATACCGAACTGCACGTAGGCCGGCTGGTCCAGACCGAGCTGCTGGCGGATCGCCGCGATCTGCTCGGGCGTGGCGTTCTGCCCGGCCAGGATGATCGCCGGATCGCTGCCGAAGAAGTGGAACAGCACGAACACCAGCAGCAGCACGCCCAGCAGCGTGGGCACCATCTGCCACAGGCGTCGGATCACATAGGCAAGCATCGTGGGCCTGGCTCCAGGTCGGCCGTGCCTGCGGGGTGGCGGGCCGGATACGCGGGATGCGGCAGTGTAGGGCGGCCGCCGTGGCGCGCCGACTCATGGCAAACCCCGTGCCGCGCGAGCCGCACGCCGCCGCGCCACGCCGCTAGACTCCGTGCCACGACGCACCCCCACCCATGCGCACGCACCGCCAGCGGCGGTCGCGCCAGGCCCGCAAGATCACCGCATGAGCCGACCTGCATGAGCCGACCCGCACCGCCGGCGACCCGCCCGCGTGACGACGGCACGCCACACGCCGAGCCTTCGAAGCGCCGGCGCACGCTGCTGAAGGCGCCGCTGGTCGCCGCGCTGCCTTGGGGCGCAGCGCGCGCGGCCACCGGCGACAAGGTGTTGCGGCTGGCGTTCAGCACCGCCGAGTCGGGCTTCGACCCGCCGCGCTTCTCCGACCTGTACTCGCGCACCGTCGACTCGCACATCTTCGAGGCGCTGTACGGCTACGATCACCTGGCGCGGCCGGCCAGGTTCAGGCCCCTGCTGGCCGCGGCGATGCCGCAGGTGTCGGACGACTTCCGCGTCTGGACCGTGCCGTTGCGGCGCGGCGTCCGCTTCGCCGACGACCCGGCCTTCAAGGGCCAGCCGCGCGAGCTGGTCGCCGCCGACATCGCCTACGCCTTCCGGCGCGTCGTCGACCCGGCCAACAACAGCCCGTTTGCCACCTCGGTGCTCGACGACAGGATCGTCGGGCTGGCCACGCCGCGCGAGCTGGCCATCCAGCAGCGCAAGGCCTTCGATTACGACGCGCCGGTGGCCGGGCTGCAACTCGTGGACCGCTACACCATCCGCTTCAGCCTGGATGAGCCGCGGCCGCGCTTCATCCAGACGCTGGCCGCGTCGGACGTGCTGCCGGCGCAGGCGCGCGAGGTGGTCGAGTTCTACGGCGACAAGATCACCGAGCACCCGGTGGGCACCGGGCCGTTCCGGCTCGATGCCTCGCGCTGGGTGCGCAGCTCGAAGATCGTCCTCGTGCGCAACCCGCACTACCGCGAAGTGCGCTACGACGCCGAGCCCGCCGCCGACGACGCCGCGGGCCAGGCCATCCTGGCGCGCCTGAAGGGGCGGCGCCTGCCGCTGGTCGACCGCGTCGAGATCTCGATCATCGAGGAGAACCAGCCACGCTGGCTGGCCTTCCTGAACGGCCAGCTCGACGGCCTGCTGGCACTGACCGGCGCGCTGCCGCTGGACTTCGCGCCGATCGCGCTGCCCAACGGCAGGCTCGCGCCCAACCTGGCGCGGCGCGGCATCCAGGCCTACCGCATCGTCAACGCCGACAGCGGCGTGAGCTACTTCAACATGGACGACCCGGTGGTCGGCGGCTACACGCGGGACAAGGTGGCACTGCGCCGCGCCATCAGCCTGGCGCTCGACGTCGACCGCGAGATCCAGCTCATCCGGCGCGGCCAGGCGGTGCCGGCGCAGTCGCCGATCCTGCCGCACACCACCGGCTACGACCCGCGCTACCGCAGCGAGATGGGCCAGTACAGCGTGGTGCGCGCCAAGGCGCTGCTCGACACCTTCGGCTATGTCGACCGCGACGGCGACGGCTGGCGCGAGTTGCCCGACGGCAGCCCGCTGGTGCTGCACCGGGCCACCGAGCCGCAGCAGATCTCGCGCCAGTTCGACGAGCTGTGGCAGAAGAACCTGACCGCCGTCGGGCTCAGGACCGAGTTCCAGGTCCAGCAGTGGCCGGCCAACCTGAAGGCCGCGCTGGCCGGCAAGCTGCAGAGCTGGTACCTGGGCTCGTCGGCCAGCGTGCCCGACGGCCAGGATTCGCTGGCGCGGCTGTACGGCCCGCAGGCCGGCCAGCAGAACCTGGCGCGCTTCAGGCTGCCCGCCTTCGATGCGATCTACGAACGCCTGCAGCGTCTGCCCGACGGACCCGAACGCAACCAGCTCTTCTTCGAGGCCAAGCGCATCGCTGCGGCCTACCTGCCGTACAAGTACCACGTGCACCGCATCGCCAACGACCTCGCGCATCCGTGGCTGATCGGCTTTCGCCGCCCGCTGTTCTGGAACGATTGGTGGCACCTGGTCGACATCGACGACAGCCGGCGCGCCACCTCATGACCCCGCGGTCTGCGGCCCGCCTGCTGCTGGCTGCGCTGGTGCTGCTGTGCACGTCCGGTGTCACGACCGCAGGCGCCGCGTCCGCACCGGCCACGTCGGCGGCGGCCACGCCCAGGGTCCTGCGCTACGCCTTCCGCGTCGCCGAGACCGGGTTCGACCCGGCCCGGATCAGCGACCTGTACTCGCGCACGATCACGCCGCACATCTTCGACAGCCTGTACTTCTACGACCACCTGGCGCGGCCAGCCAGGATCAAGCCGCTCACCGCGGCGGCGCTGCCCGAGGTCGGTGACGACTTCAAGGTCTTCACGATCCGGCTGCGCCCGGGCATCTTCTTTGCCGACGACCCGGCGTTCAAGGGCCGCAAGCGCGAGCTGGTGGCCGAGGACTACGTCTACTCGATCAAGCGCTTTGCCGACCCCGCCGTCAAGAGCCCGGCCTGGAGCTCGATCGAGGAGCTGAACCTGCTCGGGCTGAACGAGCAGCGGCGCCAGACGCTGGCCGAGCGCACGCCGTTCGACTACGACCGCGGGCTGCCGGGGCTGCGCGCGCTCGACCGCTACACGCTGCAGTTGAGGCTCGCCGAGCCGCGACCGCGGCTGGTCGAGACGCTGGCCGACGGCGGGCTGTACGGCGCCGTCGCGCGCGAGGTGGCCGAGTTCTACGGCGAGCAGCTCGCCGCGCATCCGGTGGGCACCGGGCCGTTCCGCCTCGCGTCGTGGCGCCGCAGCTCGCAGATCGTGCTCGAGCGCAACCCGAGCTTCCGCCCCCGTTTCTACGAGGACGAGGCCGAGCCCGCGGCCGACGATGCCGAGGGCCAGGCGCTGCTGGCGCGCTTCAGGGGCCGGCGCCTGCCGCTGCTCGACCGCGTCGAGGTCTCGATCATCGAGGAGCAGCAACCGCGCTGGCTGTCGTTCCTGAACGGCCAGCAGGACTTCATCGAGCGGCTGCCCGACGAGTTCGTCAACACCGCGATGCCGCGCGGCAAGGTCGCGCCCAACCTGGCGCGGCGCGGCATCCAGGGCGTGCGCTCGGTCGGCCCCGAGATCGTGCTGACGACCTACAACATGGACGATCCGGTGATCGGTGGCATGGCTCCCGCGCAGGTGGCACTGCGCCGCGCCATCAACCTGGCGGTGGACGTCAGACGCGAGATCGAACTGGCGCGACGCGGCCAGGCGATCCCCGCGCAATCGATCGCGGTACCGCACACCAGCGGCTACGACCCGGCGTTCCGCAGCGAGATGAGCGAATACGACCCGGCGCGGTCGCGTGCGCTGCTCGACACCTATGGCTACGTCGACCGCGACGGCGACGGCTGGCGCGAGCGCCCCGACGGCAGCCCGCTGCTGCTGCTGCGCGCCAGCCAGCCCGACCCGACCCAGCGCCAGCTCGACGAGCTGTGGCAGAAGAACCTGAACGCCGTCGGGCTGAAGGTCGAGTTCAGGTTCGCCAAGTGGCCCGAGAACCTGAAGGCCGCGCAGGCCGGCAACTTCATGATCTGGGGCGTGGGCTCGCTGGCCGCGCAGCCCGACGGGATCGGCGCCTTCCAGCGCCTGTACGGGCCGAGCGCCGGCAGCGCCAACCTGGCGCGCTTCCGCGATGCCCGCTTCGACGCGATCTACGACCGCCTGCAGGTGCTGCCCGACGGCGCCGAGCGCGATGCGCTGTTCCTCGAGGCCAAACGCATCTCGGTGGCGTATGCGCCGTACAAGAACCACGCGCACCGCATCTACACCGACATGATGCAGCCCTGGTTCGTCGGCTACCGCCGCCCGCTGTTCTGGAACCGCTGGTGGCACATGGTCGACATCGACGAACGCCGGCGGCCGGCGCGCTGATGCCGGAGCGGGCCGTCGCGCGCTGGCATTCGCGCGTGGCACCGCATGGGCGCCGGGTCTTGTGGTCGCGGCAGCGGCGATCCCTTGCGATGAGCGCGCCACGCCCCCGGCCGGGCCGCGCTGCGTCGCGGCGGCCTCGCCGGCCGGACCGCGGCGGCGCGCGCCGTGCTCGATCTCACAGCCCCAGCGCCTCGTCCAGCCCGAGGTGGACGTTCATCGCCTGCACCGCGGCGCCGCTGGCACCCTTGCCGAGGTTGTCCAGCCGCGCCAGCAGCACGACCTGGCGCTCGTTGGCGAAGACGAACAGGTCGCAGCGGTTGCTGTCGTTGCACGCCTGCACGTCGAAGAAGCCGTCGTCCAGCGTGGCCGGGTCGGACAGCGGCATGACGCGGATGAAGCGCTCGCCGGCATAGCGCTCGGCCAATGCCCGTTGCAGCGCCGCGCCATCGGTACCGGGCCCGAGCTGGCACAGGTGCAACGGCACGCTGACGGCCAGCCCCTTGTAGAAGCCGGCCACGATGGGCAGGAACACCGGCGCCTGCAGCAGGCCGGTGTGGTGCACCATCTCGGGCAGGTGCTTGTGTGCGAGCGTCAGCGCGTACGGCAGCGGCGCCCGCAGTCGCGCATCGCCGCCCGCCTCGTAGCGCTCGATCATCTTCCTGCCACCGCCCGAGTAGCCGGTGATCGAGGTCGCCGACAGCGGCAGTCCCGCCGGCACCAGTCCGGCATCGACCAGCGGCCGCAGCAGCAGGACGAATCCGCTGGCATGGCAGCCGGGGTTGGCGATGCGCCTGGCAGAGCGGATCTTCCGGCGCTGATCGGCCGCCAGTTCGGGCATGCCGTAGACCCAGCCCGGCAGCGTGCGGTGCGCGGTGCTGGCGTCGATGAGGCAGGTGGCCGGATTCGTCACGAGCGCGGCGGCCTCGCGCGCGGCGGCGTCGGGCAGGCACAGGAACGCCACGTCGGCGGCGTTGAGCAGCCGGGCGCGCTCGGCGGGGTCCTTGCGCCTGTCGGCGCCGATGTGCAGCACCTCGATGTCGCTGCGGCGCGCCAGCATCTCGTGGATGCGCAATCCCGTAGTGCCTTCCTGGCCATCGACGTAGACGCGGTAAGTCATGAATCGTTCCGGTTGCGCGCAGTGCGGCGTCGCCGCGAAGGATAAGGCAAGGCCGATGCTGGACGCTCGATGGGCGGCGCTGCCGGCCCGGCAGGACCCCGACCGGCGCCGGGCCCGACGCGATCGCCGACAATCACCTTCCATGGTCACCCGGAAACCCAAGGGCCTCGGGCTGGGGCTCGAAGCGCTGCTCGGCCCCAAGGTCGGCGAGGCGGCGCCGGCGGACGCGAGCCGCCCGACCCAGCTGAAGCTGCGCCAGTTGCGCAGCGGCCGCTACCAGCCGCGCACCCGCATGGACGAGGGCTCGCTGTACGAACTCGCCGAGAGCATCCGCAGCCAGGGCGTGATGCAGCCCATCCTGGTGCGGCCGGTGGGCGCCAGCGGCTACGAGATCATCGCCGGCGAGCGGCGCTTCCGTGCCGCCCGGCTGGCCGGCCTGGACGAGGTCCCGGTGCTGGTCAAGGACGTGCCCGACGAGGCCGCGGCGGTGATGGCGCTGATCGAGAACATCCAGCGCGAGGACCTCAATCCGCTCGAAGAGGCGCAGGGCCTGCAACGCCTGGTCAGCGAGTTCAAGCTCACCCACGAGCAGGCCGCGCAGGCGGTGGGACGCTCGCGCAGCGCTGCCAGCAACCTGTTGCGCCTGCTCAACCTGACGCCACCGGTGCAGCAGATGCTGATGGCCGGCGACCTGGACATGGGCCACGCGCGCGCGCTGCTCGCGCTCGAAGCCGCGCAGCAGATCCTGAGCGCGAATCAGATCGTGGCGCGCAAGCTCTCGGTGCGCGAGGCCGAGAAACTGGTGGCCCGGGCGCAGAGCCCCGGCCGCCAGTCGCCGCTGCTGCGCGTCGCGCAGGACAAGCCGCGCGATCTGGTACGGCTCGAGGAGCAGCTCGCCGACGCGCTCACCGCGCAGGTCGAGATCCGCATCCACCGCAAGACCCGGCGCGGCGAGCAGGGCGAGGTGGCCATCGCCTTCGGCTCGCTCGACGAGTTGAACGGCCTGCTCGACAAGCTCGGCGCCGGCGACCGCTGAACCGGCTCGGAGGCGGCGCCGGCACGCGTCGGCGCGCTCGCTGCGCGCCCGCCTGTCAACGCCAGCGCGGCACCGGGAGTTGATGCAGAAGCGCCCGACGGCGCCGAGCACGCGGCATCGAGACGCCGGCGCCCCCGCACCGCGGAGCCGGCCTGGCCGAGGCCGTGAAACTGTGACGAAAAGGCCGGCTTACTCGACCCATCATCGAGCGCAGAATGAACGAAGCTGCAGCGGCGCGAACAACGCACACGAAGCAGCGCTGACCGGAAAGTTCTGATGAAGCCCGGGCCCGTCGAGCCGGGACTTCATCAGATCTTCCCCGACACCGTGGGCACGCCGCCGTGCACCGATGCCGTGTCCCCTTCAAGGAGGTCCGCATGGACGTGATCAGCAGCTTCACCGCACGCTACGAACGCACTCGCGAAGAGGAGATGTCCCTCGAGGACTACCTCGCCGAGTGCAAGCGCAACCCCATCGCCTACGCCACCGCCGCCGAACGCATGCTGCGCGCGATCGGCGAGCCGCAGATGGTCGACACGCGCAACGACCCGCGGCTGTCGCGCATCTTCGCGAACAAGGTCATCAAGCTCTACCCGGCCTTCGCCGAGTTCTACGGCATGGAGGACGCGATCGAGCAGGTCGTGTCGTACTTCAGGCACGCCGCGCAGGGGCTCGAGGAGAAGAAGCAGATCCTCTACCTGCTGGGTCCGGTGGGCGGCGGCAAGAGCTCGATCGCCGAGCGCCTGAAGCAGCTGATGCAGGACGTGCCGTTCTACACCCTCAAGGGCTCGCCGGTGAACGAGTCGCCGCTCGGGCTGTTCGACGCGCAGGAGGACGGCGCCATCCTCGAGAGTGAATACGGCATCCCGCGCCGCTACCTCAACCGGCTGCTCAGCCCGTGGGCGGTCAAGCGGCTGCAGGAGTTCGGCGGCGACATCCGCAAGTTCCGCGTCGTCAAGCGCCACCCCAGCATCCTGCGGCAGGTGGCGATCTCCAAGACCGAGCCGGGCGACGAGAACAACCAGGACATCAGCTCGCTGGTCGGCAAGGTCGACATCCGCAAGCTCGAGACCTACGCGCAGGACGACCCCGACGCCTACAGCTACTCCGGCGGGCTGTGCCTGGCCAACCAGGGCCTGCTCGAATTCGTCGAGATGTTCAAGGCCCCGATCAAGGTGCTGCACCCGCTGCTGACCGCCACCCAGGAGGGCAACTTCAAGGGCACCGAGGGGTTCGGCGCGATCCCGTTCGACGGCATCGTGCTCGCGCACAGCAACGAGAGCGAATGGAAGACGTTCCGCAACAACCGCAACAACGAGGCCTTCCTCGATCGCATCTACATCGTCAAGGTGCCGTACTGCCTGCGCGTCAGCGAGGAGATCAGGATCTACGAGAAGCTGATCAACGGCTCGGCGCTGGCCCAGGCCAAGTGCGCGCCCGGGACGCTCAGGATGATGAGCCAGTTCGCGATCCTCACCCGGCTCAAGGAGCCCGAGAACTCGTCGCTGTTCTCGAAGATGCAGGTCTACGACGGCGAGAACCTGAAGGACACCGACCCGCGCGCCAAGAGCTACCACGAGTACCGCGACTACGCCGGCGTCGACGAGGGCATGAGCGGCATCTCGACGCGCTTCGCCTACAAGATCCTGTCCAAGGTCTTCAACTTCGACAGCCAGGAGATCGCCGCCAACCCGGTGCACCTGATGTACGTGCTCGAGCAGCAGATCGAGCGCGAACAGTTCGCCCCCGAGCTCGAGCAGAAGTACATCGGCTTCATCAAGGAGCAGCTCGCGCCGCGCTACGCCGAGTTCATCGGCAAGGAGATCCAGACCGCCTACCTCGAGAGTTATTCCGAGTACGGCCAGAACATCTTCGACCGCTACGTCACCTACGCCGACTACTGGATCCAGGACCACGAATACCGCGACACCGACACCGGCGAGGTGTTCGACCGCGCCGCGCTGAACGCCGAGCTCGAGAAGGTCGAGAAGCCCGCCGGCATCGCCAACCCGAAGGACTTCCGCAACGAGATCGTCAACTTCGTGCTGCGCGCGCGCGCCAACCACCAGGGCAACAACCCGGCCTGGACGAGCTACGAGAAGCTGCGCACGGTGATCGAGAAGAAGATGTTCTCGAACACCGAGGAGCTGCTGCCGGTGATCAGCTTCAACGCCAAGGCCAGCGCCGACGAGGCCAAGAAGCACGAGGACTTCGTCACCCGCATGGTCGACAAGGGCTACACCGCCAAGCAGGTGCGGCTGCTGTGCGAGTGGTACCTGCGCGTGCGCAAGAGCAGTTGAGCGCGCGGCTGGGCCAGGATCAACCCGGCGGGGCACGGATGCTGCAGCAGATCATCGACCGGCGGCTGGCGGGCAAGAACAAGTCCATCGGCAACCGCGAGCGCTTCATGCGCCGCTACAAGGAGAAGATCCGCGACGCGGTGCGGCGCGCCGTCGACGGCCGCGGCATCCGCGACCTCGAGCGCGGCGACGAGGTGCGCATCCCGAAGAAGGACGTGTCCGAGCCGGTGTTCCACCACGGCCAGGGCGGCGTGCGCGACATGGTGCACCCGGGGAACCAGGACTACCTGCGCGGCGACCGCATCAAGCGCCCGCCGTCCGGCCAGGGCGGCGGCGCCGGCCCGGGCCAGGCCAGCGATGCGGGCGAGGGCGAGGACGACTTCACCTTCGCGTTGTCGAAGGAAGAGTTCATGCAGGTCTTCTTCGACGACCTGGCGCTGCCGCGCCTGGTGCGCAACCAGCTCGTGCAGACGCCGGAGTGGAAGAGCCACCGCGCCGGCTTTTCGAGCGACGGCACGCCCAACAACCTGCACGTCGTGCGCTCGCTGCGCGGCGCGATCGGCCGGCGCATCGCGATCGGCTCGGCCGCGCGGCGCGAGTTGCGCGAACTCGAATCCCGGCTCGGCGCGCTGCGGCGCAGCGCCGGCGCCGACGACGCCGTGGCCGCGCGCGAGATCGAAGCGCTCGAGTTGCGCATCAGGGCGCTGCGCGAGCGCATCGGGCGCATCCCCTACCTCGACCCGATCGACCTGCGCTACCGCAGCCGCATCCGGGTGCCGGTGCCCACCAGCAAGGCGGTGATGTTCTGCCTGATGGACGTCTCGGGCTCGATGGACGAGGCGCGCAAGGACCTGTCCAAGCGCTTCTTCATCCTGCTCTACCTGTTCCTCACGCGCCACTACGACAAGATCGACATCGTCTTCATCCGCCACCACACCCAGGCGCAGGAGGTCGACGAGGAGGACTTCTTCCATGCCCGCGAGACCGGCGGCACGGTCGTGTCCAGCGCGCTGATGCTGATGGACGAGATCATCCACGCGCGCTACTCGCCGGCCGAGTGGAATATCTACGGCGCGCAGGCCAGCGACGGCGACAACTGGCACCACGACTCGGGCCGCTGCCGCGAGCTGCTGAACGACAGGCTCCTGCCCGTGTGCCGCTACTTCGCGTACGTGCAGGTCGCCGAGGAGGAGCAGAACCTGTGGCAGGAGTATGCCCAGCTGACTGAAACGCACCCTCACTTCGCGATGCGCAAGGCCACCGCTGCCGACGAGATCTATCCGGTGTTCCGCGACCTGTTCAGGAAGGAGACGGCCAGGCCATGAGCGACGTCTGCCCGGACCGGCGCATCGCCTCAAACCCGTCGCTCGTGCCGCGCTCGGGCGACCGCCGCCGGCCGCCCCCGCCGCTTCGGCAACCGCTGCCGGCCGCAGCGCGCCTGGCCGAAATAATTCAGCACCAGCGCGGGCAACACGAACGAGAACCAGCCCAGGCGTATCGGTGCTTTGCCAAAGTGTCCCATGTCGGCATAC